>JALVJU010000350.1 GCA_027034005.1 Marinilabiliaceae bacterium | reverse complement strand
GCGTTTTTATAAAAGATGACTTTGTTTATTATTTGCATAACGGCTCACCTGTGCACCTTCATCATAAAGACGACATAAAGACCTACCGTTATGTTACGGCAACGCTGATAGTAAACCATTCGTGCAGTGCCAAAAGGCTAAGCGAAGTGTTTGGTGTTGGGACGTTTAATTTCACCCGTTATGCCAGGCTTTTTCGAGAAAAGGGTGCAGATGCATTTTTCGGCAAAGACCAGCGCAGGGGCAGGCGCCACGAACTTACTGACGAAAAATTAATTCAGGCACAGGAGTTGCTCGACAAAGCCCGGATTGTACATCACACTGACGGCAACAGTTGCCCAGACTGCCCTGTACCAGTATTGCGCATGTACCGGCTATGAGCCGCCTGACCTTTTCGCCAGCGGGCCAAACGGCCTGCCACTAGATGACCTCATCCTTATAATCCTGGGAGTGGGCTTGTTGTTCTTAACACCTGCACTTCTTTTCAGAAATACAAAGGACATTAATGCAAGATACCACCCAAAACATATCAATCGCACGATATCATTCATTCTCCTTGCTTACATCATTTCGGTTGTTGCCCT
Source organism: Marinilabiliaceae bacterium (assembly GCA_027034005.1). Lineage (GTDB taxonomy): Bacteria > Bacteroidota > Bacteroidia > Bacteroidales > Marinilabiliaceae > JAADEM01. The sequence goes on along the minus strand of JALVJU010000350.1, from coordinate 3,535 downwards.
TGGTCTGTACATTGAATTCCATGAACAATTTTTCGGCCATGCCGAAGGAAATGCATCCGGCGTACCAAACGACCTGGCATACATCCGTGCCCATTTGCTTTTCGGGTTTATGGTTGTTCCCCTGCTACTCGGGACCCTTCTCAACATGGATTTACTAAAAGGCAAAAAACAGCTATCTCTTTTGCTCGGCATCGTTATCCTCATAATCACAGCCGGACTTGCCGGAACCTTTACATGGACCCTGCTTTTAAGCCCTATACTAATTGAGATATCCGTTTACCTGACTGCTCTTTTACTTTTTGTTTTTGCTTTTCTTTTGATGAGGAACCTGGATAAAAATTAACTATAAACACATAGCATAACTCCCCTACTCCTGATGAAACGCATCCTAAACAAACACAAGAACTACAATGAGTAACACTCTCCGGTATGCCAAACTATGCATACAATTCCTGATATGGCATTCATATTCGAGTCAATACACCCTCGATGCGGCCCAGAACCACACCGAGGGTGCTAGAAAAAAGAGATTCACATGAAAAAGACGTTGCATGCCATATAAAAGACTGTAAAATCACACATTTCAAGTGTATGCATCTACATATAAAATAATGTTTTATTGAAATATTATATTCTTTTGCATATAATTTATTATATTTATACAAATTTATATTCAATTACATATAATGAAACGCTTGTCTGATTTTGTTAAAGAAAAGAGAAAAGAGGTTAACCTTACACAGGAAGAGTTTGCAGAGCGGGCCGGGGTCGCACTAACCGTTGTTCGAAAAATAGAACAAGGAAAAACAAATTTGAATATGGAAAAGGTTAACCTGGTTCTTAGAATGTTTGGACATGAATTAGCTCCGGTTAAAAGTAAAGATTTACACAAATGAGAAAAGGCGAAGTGTATTATAAAGATTGTTTTGCAGGTATTATATTGGAAACTGACGAAGGAGAATATATTTTTCAATATGATGAAGGATATGTTAAAGCACACCCTGATGATTTTATTACTTTTACTATGCCGGTAACAAATAAGCCATATAAAGACAAACGTTTATTTTCTTTTTTTGATGGATTGATACCTGAAGGCTGGTTACTTGATATCGCATCCGATAGTTGGAAGATAAACCGTAATGACAGAATGGGATTGCTGTTGGCATGTTGTCAAAATTGCATAGGGGCTGTAAGTGTTAAACCAATACCGGAAAAAGATGGAGAATAAATGTTTATATTGTTATGAGACTGTTGACCCCGGTCAGGATTTTCACAAGAAATGTTCACTGAATTTTTTTGGCGAATTCCCGGAACCTACGATTGAATACACACTGGATCAAATGGATGATTTAGCGAAAAATGTGGTAGAAAGAAGCATATCTGTACCTGGTGTTCAACCTAAGTTGTCAATGAGTTTAATAAAAGAGAAACCGGAAAAACGACTTACTGTTGTTGGAGCTCTTGGAGGGCAATACATATTCAAACCACCCACAGTCAAATATCCTGAAATGCCGGCAAATGAACATCTGACTATGCGAATCGCAGAGGCATTTGGCATACGTGTAGTGCCTTCTTCGTTAATACGATTGGCTTCAGGGGAACTTTCGTACATAACAAAACGCATAGACAGGTCAAGTGCCGGAGAGAAAATCCACATGATAGATATGTTCCAGATCACGGAGGCTTTTGATAAATATAAAAGTTCGACAGAAAAAGTAGGGAAGGCAATTGACAGTTATTCTGACAATACCTTATTGGATAAGGTTTTCTATTATGAAATAGTGTTGTTTTCATTCCTGACAGGAAACAATGATATGCACTTAAAGAATTTTTCAATGATTGAAAGTGCCTCAGGATGGACATTATCACCTGCGTATGATTTATTAAATGTTTCTATTATCCTTCCTGATGACACAGAAGAGTTGGCTTTAACACTAGCAGGAAAGAAAAAGAAATTAAAACGCCAGGATTTTGAGCAACTCGGTAAAACTTTAGGATTAAACAATAAACAAATTGCCGGAACATTTAAACGGTTTTTACTGAAAAAAAACAGTGCAATGAAATGGATAGATAAATCATTTCTTTCAGTTGACATGAAAGCTGCCTATAAAGAACTAATGGAAAAGAGGTACAAACAAATAGAATTGGCCCAGTAAAGAAAAACAGCACACACTCAATACGGCTTAGAGCCTCGTTGGGGATTTCCTGGAACAGCAAATGCGAGTTCTGGTAATATCCGAACTTTTTATTATATTTGTCACATAAAACAAGAAATCTTGAGACTAATAAATAAACGCATTCTTGTTAAGCTGATCCTGAAAAATCGGGGTAACTCAAAGCTAACAAAAGCTGTAAAGCAATTGATTTCTGATATTGAGGAGAGTAATTGGGAAACACCACGTGATATAACAGAGAAACGACCCGACGCAGATTGTGTTTATGGCGGGGAATTTTATTTCTTCAATATCAACGTGCATAGGACTTTAATATTGATTGAATTTGAAGAAAACGGAGAAGCAACAATTGTTTGGGCAGGTAATCATGATGATTACGAACGTACATTTAAAAACAACCGAAATGTAATTAAGAAATGGTTAAGTGATAATAGCTGGATTTAAGAAAAAACTATGAAAGACATTTTTGACATAAAGGAAATTGAAAATATTGTTAGGTTAGAGAATGAATATGATCTGGAGAAAGCATCATTACTTGAACGCAAATTGCGTTTAATGAAAGATGAAAATCCCGATCTAATACCTATTCGAAAAAAACTGCGCGATTTGATTGAAGAATACGAGAACCGGGTATGGTCTGACCTTGATAGCATCTCTGCTTCCCGTATAGAAGAGTCTGATAAAGCTGAGGAAGTTGTGAATTACGAACAAAAATTCATCAAAAAGCGAAAAGATACTATCAGAAAAAAATTTAAAGAGTATGACATGACTCAGCAAGATCTGGGAGTGATCCTGGGACATCCTAAATCATACATGAGCGAACTGATTAACGGAGTGTCTCAATTTACGTTAAAAGATTTGATAATTATCCACAGGATATTGGGTATAAAATTAGACACTTTAGTTCCTACTTTTCTGCAATCAGAAACACGGGATAAAGTAAGAAAGTCAATTGAAAAATTAAATAAACCGAAACTAAAATTGAGAAAGACCGAATTGGCATAAACACAAATTGAGTATCACGTAAAGACCTCCCCTACTCCTGATGAAATGCCCCTGACACAAACTCCAGCACGGCAGGGAGTGATGCCCGCCAGTATGTCCAGTTGTGCCTGCCGTCCCTGACACGGTATTCGTGCGGGATACCTCTTTTGCGCATTTGGACATGGATAAGGCTGTTCCCTTCGTATAAAAAATCATCATCACCGCAGTCGATGTACCAGCGGACTTTTTTCACCTCATCGGCAGGGGTGTTCTTCATCAACTCCTGAATATTGTACTTCTCAAAATATTTTTGCTTGTCAGCTTCAGAAACATCCCCACTGCTTTTAGTATATTTGCTCACAAAATCATCAATAGTG
>JALVJU010000349.1 GCA_027034005.1 Marinilabiliaceae bacterium | reverse complement strand
ATAGCTAACCTCAGGGTATGAAAAGAGGCTGCACTAAATCAGTGCAGCCTCTTTGATTTTTTTTGGGGGGGTGTCAAAAAAAACACCCTCACGAAACCTTGTTCAGCTTCTTCATGATTGAGAAGATAAACCCGGCAGCAATTAGAGTCAGTACAATGAATACCAGCCACACCTGCCAAATCTGTATGCGTTCGTAAAGGAAACTCCCCACACCGAGGAACAGGTTACCTACGGCAGTGGCACCAAGCCATGCGCCCTGCATTATCCCCTGATACTTTGGAGGAGAAACCTTTGACACGAACGATATTCCCATAGGGCTCAGGAAAAGCTCGGCAATGGTAAGAATGAAATATGTGCTTATCAGCCACTGAACACCTACCCTCGGCGATTCGGGAGTCAGCTCCCTGAACGGCGTCAGGTGCAGCGAACCTATCAGAAGAACAAGGAAGGCCACTGATGTAAGTATCATCCCAATACCTATCTTCATAGGTGTTTTCGGTTCCGCATTGCGGTTCCGCAACCAGCCGAACAGTCCAACTATCACAGGTGTGAGGATAACAATGAATGCCGGGTTGAATGGCTGGAACAGTTCAGGTGAAAACGGGTTCACAGGAGCAAAATCAGAATAACGGTAATATGCCCCAAGAACGCCTCCTGCAACAAGAAGGCTCCCTATCAGGCGTTGTGAACCTGTGCTCTCTTTTCCTATGGCCATCAGCAAGCCGTAAAAACCAACGATTATGGCAACAAGTGACCAGACGTCAAAGAAAAGGTATGCCGTCGGCCCGACTTCCTGAACCGTGTAGTCACGTGCAAAGAAACTCATCGTCAGACCATTTTGGTGGAACGACATCCAAAAGAAGATAACAACGGCAAAAACAAGGAACAAAGCTGTCAGGCGCTGACGTGTCTCCTCTTTCGACATCTCAACGACACGGTCGCCGCTCTCTTCTTGCTTCTTCACATCGGGAAGAATATTTTTGAAAAATATCCACACAAGGAAAGAAACGATCATGGTAAGTCCGGCAACTCCGAATGCCATGTTGAATCCGGTGTTGTATGCATGCATGTACTGTTCTGCCCATGCTGCAAGGTCAGCGATATGATGACCTGTAACCTGCTCCGAAATACGCTTAAGGTCATCTGCCTCTTTTCCGGTAAGGGCTCCGGCATTTAGCTTATGTATCAGCGACGGGAGAATGTCGTTACGCTCAAATCCCTGCTTGTGGATGAACCAGTTTATGGTACCGGCCGCGGCATGCGGCGCAAAAAGGGCGCCGATGTTTATTCCCATGTAAAATACACTGAAAGCGGAATCACGCAGGTGCTGATACTTTTTGTCATCGTATATCTGACCCACTATCGCCTGCAGGTTGCCTTTGAAAAGCCCGTTACCCAGCGCTATCACGAACAGGGCGATAACAGTGAATGTCAGTCCGAATCCGGGAATGGACATCAGGAGATATCCGGCAAGCATTGTTACCAGGCCAATAAATATCACTCCTTTATAATTCTTTGTCCTGTCAGCGATGATCCCGCCAAGAAGTGCAAGCCCGTAAATGGAGGCATAAAAAACACTGTAAATGGAACCTGCCTTGGTAGGGCTCAATCCATACTTGGCCGTGAGATAATAAACCAAAATGCCCATCATGGTATAGAAACCAAACCGTTCTCCCATGTTGGCAAAAAAGGCTACATAAAGCCCTTTGGGATGTCCTTTAAACATATTAAGTCAATTTAAAAATTAGTTACTGAATGTGAACAAAACAAAAATAGATAAAAATAAATCACTTGCAAATTATTATTGATCCATCAGCCAAACACATATCCTCCAACACACACTCTGTCAATACATAAAAGCTCGCTGCCATTTCTTAAATGTTAGTAATTTATAACAATTCAATTTTTTAGGTTATAATTTGACACTATGCCTCGTGTGGTTAAAAGCTCTCGCGTAGGCGCAAAGATGCAAAAGAGCGAAGCACTGTTCGGGGATGGCCACGGATGGCACGGATGCAAGGACAGTGAAGGTTAGTTTTCTTTATATGCCACGCAATGGCGTTTTGTAGCGAAGAAGCATCGTAGGCGCAGCACCAGTTCTGGAGAGAATATTTAAACAAAGACGTTCTACCGTGTTTTCTGCAAGTTTTATAACTTATGATATTTAACGGGTTTACGACAAAATCTACGAAATATAAAAGGAGGCTGAAGCATAGTTTTTTCTTCGCAAATCGTTAATCTCAAATAGTAAATTGCATATCAAAAAACTCACATTAGCGATAGCAGATTGCTTCTTCGACAATCGTCAATCGCATATTCCCCAAAGGTTTGCAACCCCGTCGGGGCGTAACAATGGTAACCCCGTCCGTAAGGGCGGGGATAGAAATGACGGAAATCATACGTGGTTGGCGGGATTTTTGATGCGCAGCATTCAAAATCATGACAACCAACATAACGGGAACAAGGTTCACAACCCTAAAAAAGCCCTGCTAGGGCAAAACAAAAAACCCGTCTGACAAAGCGGGGAAGTACCCGAAAAAGGAATATGTCCAACACCAAAAATAAACCGCGAAAGCGCAGAGATAAAGGAAAAGTGCAAAAGCACATAAAATAGCCCCTTAGGGGCGTAACAATGGTAACCCCGTCCGAAAGGGCGGGGATAGAAATGACGGAAATCATACGTGGTTGGCGGGATTTTTGATGCGCAGCATTCAAAAATCGTGACAACCGCACCACGCGATCATTGAGGGAACAGAAAACCCACAACAAATCTGGTGAACCAACAAACATTTTAATAATATGACTTTGGAGTTTACAGCAGAAAGATCCTTGCGGAATTAAGGCTATGCAAAAAGCCACTTTTTTTAGCGAAAAAAAGCTAACTTTGTTTAGATAGTAAAATTGTGCAAAAATGATAAAGATATTTCCTGTCAAACAAGTCTCAATTATCGATAAGTACACCATTGAACATGAGCCTGTGCTTTCCCTGAACCTCATGGAGAGGGCAGCAGGTCAACTGCACAGATGGATTCGGAACAGTTTCCCCGAAAGAAAGGTAAAGGTCTTCACGGGCCCGGGCAACAACGGAGGCGATTCTCTTGCACTTGCCAGAATGCTGCTGGCCGACAAACGGGATGTGGTGATATACCTTGTCAACCCGTCAGGGAAGTTCTCCCCTGACACAAGGACAAACTTAGACAAACTGCTAAAGGTAATCTCTGAAAATAAAGTCATATACCTGTCGGACGAAAACACAGTATTCCCCAACCTTGACCATGACGACCTGGTCATCGACGGGCTGTTCGGCTCGGGACTGAACAGACCTCTTGAAGGATTGCCGTTGAGGGTGGTCAGGCACATTAATCAATCGGATGCCACAGTGGTGTCCATAGACATACCTTCCGGACTGTTCGGTGAGGATAACAGCACTAACAACCATGAGTCGGTGATAAATGCCGATTACACCCTCACATTCCAGTTCCCGAAACTGTCGTTCATGCTTGCAGATTATGGCGGGCACGCAGGGCACTGGGAAGTACTCGACATCGGCCTTCATCCCCGCATCATCGAAGAGCTTGACACTCCTTATCACTACATCACAACAGAAGACATAACAAAAAAGCTAAAGACAAGAAAACGTTTTTCCCACAAAGGAGATTACGGACATGCGCTGCTGATGGCCGGAAGCTACGGAAAGATGGGAGCCGCAATACTCGCATCACAGGGGTGTATGAAAGCCGGCGCCGGATTGCTTACCGTTCATGTGCCGCATTACGGATATCACATAATTCAGACATCGGTACCCGAGGCAATGGTAAGCATCGACAGGTCGGACATACTGATAACCGAATTCCCTGACCTCACTGCTTTTAATGCGATAGGCATTGGCCCCGGGATAGGTAAAAAGCCCAACACCGTTACGGCACTAAAAGACCTCCTGAACTCAGTTGGTGACAGGAAGCTAGTTCTTGATGCCGATGCACTGAACATCATTTCCGAAAACAAGGAGTTGCTTGAAATGCTGCCTGAGAACAGCATATTGACACCTCACCCGAAAGAGTTTGACCGATTGGCAGGCAGTAGCAGCACCCATTTTGAAAGGCTTCAAAAGGCAAT
>JALVJU010000348.1:2992-4133 GCA_027034005.1 Marinilabiliaceae bacterium | reverse complement strand
CATAACAGGTAATTTTATACTTTTGCACAGTTTTTCAGAAAGAGAGGTACAAGAGATGGATTTTAAGAAAGTGAACATAAGCGCTCCTGCAAAAGAGGGAGAACAAAAGTTTGACCTGTTGGAAGGCATAGAGTACGGAGGTTGCTCGGCCAAGCTGCCTGCCAAGGAGCTGGATAAGGCGCTGTCGGGGTTACCGAAAATTTATTGCGACAATCTCCTTGTCGATATCGACACGCACGATGATGCAGGTGTCTATCAGATAAATGAGGATACCGCCCTGATACAAACAACCGATTTTTTCCCTCCTGTCTGTTCCGACCCGTATGAGTTCGGGCAGATAGCGGCAGCCAATGCCCTTAGTGATGTGTTTGCCATGGGCGGTAAGGTGCTTACTGCCATGAACCTTTTGATGTACCCGGCCTACAGGCCCATGGAGATGCTGAAGGAGATAATCCGGGGAGGACAGGATAAGGTTGACGAGTCCGGGGGCGTGCTTGTGGGCGGCCATACCCTGACCGATGACCTGCCAAAGTTCGGGCTTGCAGTAACGGGCGTAGTTCATCCTGACAAAATAATCACTAACGATGCTGCAAAACCGGGAGACGTATTGATACTCACAAAGCCTATCGGCTCTGGCATCATCATGTCGGGCAAGCGCCTGGGTGAGATCGGTGAAGAGGAGCACCAGGCAGCACTTGACAACATGAAGGTCCTTAACAAGAACGGCGCTGAGATAATGCAAAAATACGGAGTACGTGCTGCCACTGACATCACAGGTTTCGGGCTGGCAGGCCACGCCATGAAGATGGCACAGGCAAGCGGTGTCACCATGATACTGAACTCAGAATCTGCACCACTGTTAAAAGGCGCTTACGACCTTGCCGATATAGGATGTATTCCCGGAGCTTGTTTCCGCAATCAGGAGTATGTTGCCGACAACATTGTTTTTGAGGATGACGTGATATACGAATATCAGATGCTCATGCTCGATGCACAAACATCAGGAGGACTGTTGATATGCGCTAAAGAGAAAGATGTTGACAACATGCTCAAAGATCTTCGCGATAGCGGATACCCTGACAGTGCAGTGGTAGGGCGTGTTGTGGAGAAGGAGGAGAAGTTTATCAGGATTACTAAATGA
>JALVJU010000348.1:0-2892 GCA_027034005.1 Marinilabiliaceae bacterium | reverse complement strand
TGCTATCGGCATCACGGCTATCTCTTTGCAGTATTGGGGCAACCCTCCCAATATGGGATTTTGTATGGCCTGTTTCCTGCGTGACATTGCAGGCGGATTGAAACTGCACACAGCAGCGCCTGTTCAGTACATCAGGCCTGAGATTATCGGCATCCTGCTTGGAGCAACCCTAATTTCGATACTAAAAGGTGAATTCAAGCCACGGGGCGGTTCTTCGCCAATGATCCGCTTCTTTCTCGGCTTTTTTGCCATGATAGGCGCCCTGGTTTTTCTCGGATGTCCCTGGAGAGCATACCTTCGCCTTGCCGGCGGTGACTGGAACGCCATAACAGGACTGGCAGGGTTGGCAACAGGAGTTTACATCGGAACACTTTTCATCAAAAATGGTTTCAACCTTGGAAGGGCAAGGCACAGCCAAAGCCGTATGTCCGGATACATCATGCCTTTGTTCTTGATAACATTGTTTCTTTTGTTGGTTTTTCAATTCTCAAAACTGGCATTCAGCACATCAGGTCCGGGAGCCATGCACGCCCCCATCATCATCAGCTTGATGGGTGGACTGATAGTAGGTTACTTTGCCCAGCGGAGCAGGTTTTGTACCATTGGCGCCATTCGTGACATTTTCATCATCCGTAACTATCACCTGCTCCTGGGAGTTGCAGCATTCACTCTTGTAGCTTTCGGCCTGAACGTTGCCCTTGGCAGTTTCCGCCCGGGATTTGAGAACCAGCCCATAGCCCATACCAACCAAACCTGGAATTTCCTTGGAATGGTTCTCTCAGGCCTCGCCTTTGTACTTGCAGGCGGCTGCCCCGGACGACAGATAATACTTGCCGGAGAAGGTAATACCGACAGCGGCATTTTCATTCTTGGGATGTTGCTTGGTGCTGCTGTTGCCCACAACTTCGGACTGGCAAGTTCCCCCAAAGGAATAGGCGAATTTGGCGCAGTGGCAACCCTGATTGGAATTGCCTATACCCTGATAGTTGGATTTGTAATGACTAAACCGATGAAATAATGCTTGCCCCTCCCCATCCCTCCCCTGAGGGGAGGGTGAAAAAATATGCTTCCACACTATTTTATGGTGGCCATTAGAGGGAGCTTAACCTTAAAAATCGCAATACCATGGAATACATAACTGTTGATGCACGCGGGCTGTCATGCCCGATACCCGTGATGAAGACAACCAAAGTGATAAAAAAGGAACAAGGCCCGTTCAAAGTGATGATAGATGATGAAACGTCGTTTGAGAACGTGATGCGGACACTTGAGAACTTCAAGCTTGAGATAGAAAAAACAGAGGAGTTTGAAGATGAAGACTATAAAGTCATTTATGTGGTGAGGTGAAGACAGCAGCCCCTATCGATGGCCCCCTCCAACTCCCCCAAAGGGGGAGAGAATTTATGTTAAATAAAACCCCTAAAGCATGGCAAATATAAAAAACAAAAACAATCTAATTATTTCGTCCCCCCTTAGGGGGGATGAGAGGGGGGCTATCATCTATTTCGACAACACGGCAACTTCCTTTCCCAAGCCGGATAGTGTGGTCGAAGCGCTGAACAACTACGTGGTAAACATCGGCGCCAACCCCGGCCGTTCAGGGCATTCGCTGGCCATCGAAGCTGGAGAGATAGTTTTCAATGCCCGTAACCGTCTTGCCAGGATGTTCGGGGTTAAGAACCCCATGCGGGTAGTTTTCGGGTTCAATGCCACTGATGCGCTGAACACGGCCATAAAGGGTTTTATGAACAAAGGCGACCATGTGGTAACAACTGCCATGGAGCACAACAGCACCATCCGGCCCCTTAAACAACTTGAGGCGGAAGGATTGATATCCCTGACGGTTGCAGAAGCCGATGACACAGGCATTGTTGATATTTCGAAAATAGAAAATCACATCACCGGTAAAACCACGCTTGTGGTGGTAAACCATGTTTCCAACGTCAACGGGGCAATTCAGGATGTGGAAGCAATAGGCAGGATATGCAAAAAGCATGGCATTGCCCTTCTCGTTGACGGCGCCCAGAGTGCCGGATACATGCCGGTAAACATCAACAAGGCCAATATCGACATGTATGCTTTTACGGGGCACAAAGGGCTGTACGGCACACAAGGAACAGGCGGCTTGATATTCAACGATAGTTTCTATTACAAAAAGCTCAGGCCTTTCAGGACAGGGGGAACCGGAAGCCGGTCTGCCGACATCGTCCAGCCCGATTTTCTTCCCGATATGTTCGAGAGCGGAACACTCAACACAGGAGGCATTGCCACACTTGTTGCCGGCATTGATTTTATAAAGGAAAAAGATGTTGAAAATATCCTTAAGCATGAGCAACACCTCGCAAAGCATTTTGTAACCTCGGCATCAAAAAGAGTAGCAGGTTTTGAGACTGTCGCTTTTAACGAAAAGAACGTGGGCATTGTCTCGTTCCGAATAAAAGGCCTCTCAGTGTCTGAGATTGCAGAGCTTTTGTCGGAAGATCACGGTATCATGTGCCGGCACGGACTGCACTGCTCTCCTCTCGCCCACCGCACACTCGGCTCTTTCCCCGAAGGAACGGTAAGGTTCGGGTTCGGAGCATTCAACACTGTTGAGGAAGTTGACTATGCCGTGGAAGCGCTGGAGAAAATTGCAACAATAAAAGATTGAAGTTGGAAGCTCGAAGCTGGAAGGAGAGACAGTCAGCAGCCTTCAGTCATCAGTAGGCAGTAAAACAGAACTAAAAAGCAGGTACACAGCACCGTAATATCAAAGCTGGAAGCTCGAAGCTCGAAGGAAGTTTAGTCGGCAGCCTTCAGTCAACAGTAGGCAGCAAAAAACTAAAAAGCAGGTGCGTAGCACCGTAACATTTGTAGAAAAGAACATAAAAAGAAACAAAGGTGCAGAGCAAT
>JALVJU010000347.1 GCA_027034005.1 Marinilabiliaceae bacterium | reverse complement strand
TGGATGCCGTTCATATTTGTGTGCATACAGACAAACATTACGAGTTAACTAAAAAAGCTCTTAGCAATGGTGTTAATGTTCTGGTAGAAAAACCTTTTACTTTGAATATTTCTGAGGGGGAGGAGCTGATCGCATTGGCAAAGAAAAAAGGCCTGATGCTTATGGTTGCACATGTAGTGCGGTTTATGCCGCCCTATCAAAAACTTAAAGAGCGGGTGCAGAATGAAACTTACGGAAACTTACAATTCCTTTCTTTTTCACGGTTTAGCGGGGTACCCGGATGGGGCGAGTGGAAAGAAAAGCAGAATAATTTTGGCAGTTCGGGTGGTGCTTTGTTCGATCTGGTCATACATGACATTGATTTTGCCGCATACCTTACAGGCGGATCTCCAAGGGAGATACAGAGCAGTTATCTTCCGGGAAAATTGAGCAGGCACGACTATATAAATGCCATATGGAATTTTAGGGACAAAGATTTCAAGGTGAAAATAGAGGGCGGCAATATCTTTCATTCCGAATTTCCTTTCCAGGCGGGTTACATGGCAAGATTCGAAAAAGCGAGTGTGGCATACTCCACATTAAACCCTGAGGTTATAATCATATCTAATGATGAGAGTACGGTAGAGATCCCGGCGGGAGATGCGAATGAGGGGTACTACAACGAGATAGAGTATTTTTACAAATGCATTGACCGGAATGAAGAACCGGTACTTTGCACTCCCGAATCATCGTTGCAGACCATAAAATTATGTTATGATCATATTTAAACTTATTTAATATTCGGATGGCAACCTAATACATTAAAATAGTTTAAATTTACGTGAGAAAAAGAAATATTTAATCTTTTAAAATTATTTATATGAAACAACAGATCTTTTTAATTATCCTGTTCCTCGTAACGGGGACCACCGGATTCACACAGAAGAAACCGGAATTTGAAAAACCGATACATGTCCTTGTTTTCAGCAAAACTGCCGGATATAGGCATGCTTCCATCTCGTACGGCATTAAAATGCTTTACGACCAGGTGAAGAAGCAGAACTGGATAATCACAGCTACCGAAGACGCATCACTTTTTACCGATGATTTTTTGAAGAACTTTGATGTGGCAGTTTTCCTGAACCCTACCGGTGATGCTTTGAATGAGCAGGAACAAAAAGCATTCGAGAAATGGATAACCAAAGGGAAAGGACTGGTTGGGATCCATGCTGCAACAGATTTTGAGTATGACTGGCCGTTCTATGGTAACCTTATCGGCGCTTACTTTCTCACACATCCGCCGGCACAGAAAGCTACCGTAATTTTCGAGAATTACGACAATCCGGCCATGAAACCTTTCGAGGGCAAAAAGTCATATACCACGGTTGATGAATATTATTCGTTCAAAAAGAACCCGCGCTCCCATGTGCACGTACTTGCCCATCTCGATGAGAGTACTATCACAAACAGCCACAACGATACCTGGAAGATGGGGGACCACCCGGTTATTTGGTGGAATGACAAAGACGGCATTCGCGTATTTTACACGGTTTACGGACACACCCCTGAGGCATTTCAGGATCCGTTACTGATACAGCACTTTGTAAATGCCATTAACTGGGCAGCAAGGAGGATTAACTGAAACCCCTCTAAATCACCTCTTAAGGTGATGCGTTAAAATATGATTCGGCAATAAATAAAGAACAGGTATATATTGGGGGTGCGATTTTGAGTTGCGCCCCCAATGATTTTAAGCCTGTTTTACCTCACATACCCTCTCTCGTGCTGCGAATTGATAATGCTGTTGAATTCAACTTGTGAAATGAATTGTGGCTGATAGGTTTCTCCTCTGTTGTATAGCTGACGCGTAAAGGCCCTCATGTGATTCCGGGAACCTTTGTTGAGGTTTTTGTAGGTTACGGTAATGTCCTCATTGTCGGTTTTTGATAAAAGTTCATTCAGGTCTTTTATATCAAGATCCTCTATCGTTGCTCCCACTTCCAGGGCATCCATTAAGGATTTGCTTCCCTTGTCTGTCAACTCTTTGTACAGTTCTGTCAGTTCGGGAGAAGTAAAGATACCTATTGTATCGTTTTTAACGGGATCATCGATATCATAACGATCCAGCAGTGCTTTTACAGCATCTGTGTGGACCTGCTCCGCACGTGAAATGTTGTAAAATATGGGAATCCCCCATGTGTCACCCATAGTTGTATAAACATCCCGGGCAAGTTTTTCCTCTTCACGCATCAGTATCAGTCCCTTCATTTCATCTTCGTTCAAAGGAGATCTTGGAATATCTGCGATCAATCCGTTTGTAATGCAGTTACTGTTCTTTTGGGCAATGCTGTTTGTTCCTGTTGCAAAAAGTGAGAACAGGATAACAAAAATGGTTAAAGTATTAATTGTATTTTTCATGATCTTTTATTTTTACCCAAAATCCGCAGATGATTTGATAAAAAATTTAACAACTTGCGGATAAGGTTTTAGTTCAACAATATTTTTATCTCTCTCTAAAATATTAGACTCCGTTTTTCTGAAAATCTTTCGCATTACATGATAAAAAATCTTGTTATATTTATAAAAATCATTGAAGATGAGCCATTTTATTAAGGGCAGTATTTATAATGATTAAATTATGACTGATGACCGCTGCTGATTTAATTGTTTCAGGCCGGGCAATTTTTTTTGTAGGATGGCGTTAATTATCAGGTAAAAACAAACCGTTTACAGATGAACATTTACACGAACAAAAGGCGCTGGAAATTATTTTTACTCATAAGTGCAGTTGCTATAGGTGTTTTCACGCTGTGGTACACTCAGAACCTTGTGGAACAGCTGAAAGAGAATGAACGGGAAAGAATGGCTTTATGGGCGGATGCGATGCGTGAACTGACGATTACAGACAATGATCCAAATACTCCGTCTTTTGTCTTTGAGATTATAAAAAACAATACGACAATACCGGTAATACTTACCGATGCCAACGATACCATACTTTATTACAGGAACATAAATGTATCGAAACAAAAAGAGAAAAAGGTACTGTACAGGATGCTTAACAAGATGAAAAGTGACAGTTCACTTTTCGTGATCGACCTTGGGAAAGGGGAGAAGCAATACCTCTACTACACCGATTCGATACTGATAAGGCGCTTGAGCTGGTTTCCCATAATTCAGTTGCTGGTGGTATCGGTATTCATTTTTGTTGCATATCTGGCATTCAGCGGTGCGCGTAAGGCAGAACAGGATCAGGTCTGGGCAGGAATGGCAAAGGAAACGGCGCATCAGCTCGGAACGCCCACATCATCACTGCTTGGCTGGATTGATGTTCTGAAACTAAAAATGAAAGACGATGATGAGATGTTGAGCGAGATGAGTAAGGACATAAATCGGCTTCAGACCATAACAGACAGGTTCTCAAAAATAGGTTCAAACCCGGAGATGAAGGACGTGACGCTTAATGATGTTATACTGAATTCTATCGAATACCTTAAGCGCCGGACATCAAAAAAGACAGAGTTTGTCCTTAACATGGAGGATGATATTCATGTTAAGATAAACCCGGTGCTGTTCGAATGGACCCTTGAAAATGTTTGCAAGAATGCTATTGATGCCATGGATGGCGAAGGGAAGATCGAAATATCCCTGAAGAAAGGTAAGGAGAATGTTATCGTGGACATCAAAGACAATGGAAAAGGGATTGCTAAATCAAGGCACAAAACAGTTTTTGAACCCGGATTTACAACTAAAAAACGTGGTTGGGGTCTCGGACTTTCGCTTACCAAACGTATCATTGAACAGTATCACAAAGGAAAAATATTCGTTAAGGATTCGGAGCCGGGCAAGGGTACTACTTTCAGGATATTGCTGAAAAATGAGGCATAAAAAAAGCTATCCGGATTTTTATCTCCGGACAGCTTAGGATAAAATTATTTAAATTCTACAATATCTGCTGTTACGGTGCATTTTGCACTCCAAACAACAAAAAAGAATGATGTTTTCCAGTTTACAGTTATGTTAGCAATTGATTGGCCGGGCTTTAATTCATAGTTAGCAAGCATGTTTTGCTTTGCCTCATCAACCAAAGCTTCTTTTCCTAAGCCACCAATTCCCAGTATATAAGTCGTTTTTGCTGATCCGCTAATATGTTTTTGGGC
>JALVJU010000346.1 GCA_027034005.1 Marinilabiliaceae bacterium | reverse complement strand
ATGTTGCAAAACACAAAAAAATAGTTAATAAAACATTAAAAACACGCTGACTGTTATTTATTTCTGATAAAAAGTTCATACTTTTGCACCGCTTTTTAGGCGTGAACTTTTTTGAGTTAATTAAATATAATGTCTAACTACTAATTTTTTAAGAAGGAAAAATTAAATGAGTGAATTAAACGAAAACCTTCAGGAGCAGGAAGAAAAAGCACCTGAAACAACTGACGAAAAAGCACCTGAGACAAAAGAGGCTGCTGAAGAAACTGTAGAAGTTGCTACAGAAGACGAAGTAAAAGAAGACAAGCCCGCAAAGGTTGCTGCTCCTGCAGTTCCTGATGAAGAGTTTGACTGGGACAGTTACGAAAAAGGCGAACTAGCCGAAGTAGCAGAGTCGAAAGAAGAACTCGAAAAACTTTATGACGAAACTTTATCCACTATCTCTGAAAAAGAGGTTATCGAAGGTGAAGTTATCGCAATGAACAAGCGTGAGGTTGTTATCAACATCGGCTTCAAGTCCGATGGCATCATCAGCCGCAACGAGTTCCGCTACAATCCTGACCTGAAAGTAGGCGACAAAGTAGAAGTTTATGTCGAAAGTCAGGAAGACAAGAAAGGACAACTCGTTCTTTCACACAAAAAAGCAAGGGCTCTCCGCTCATGGGATCGTGTTAACGAAGCCCTTGACAATGATGAAATTATTAAGGGGTACATCAAATGCCGTACAAAAGGCGGTATGATCGTTGATGTATTCGGCATCGAAGCTTTCCTTCCCGGTTCGCAGATCGATGTTAAGCCTATCCGCGACTACGACATGTACGTGGGCAAGACAATGGAATTTAAAGTTGTTAAGATCAACCCAGAGTTCAAAAACGTTGTCGTATCGCACAAAGCCCTTATCGAGGCCGAGCTTGAGCAGCAGAAGAAAGAGATCATCTCCAAGCTTGAAAAAGGACAGGTACTTGAAGGAACAGTTAAGAACATCACTTCGTACGGTGTGTTCATCGACCTAGGCGGTGTTGACGGACTTATCCACATCACCGACCTTTCATGGGGACGTGTTTCACATCCTGAGGAGCTTGTTGAGCTTGACCAGAAACTCAATGTTGTTATCCTTGATTTCGACGACGAGAAGAAGCGTATCGCTCTTGGCCTGAAACAGCTTACTCCTCACCCATGGGATTCTCTTGATCCTAACCTCAAAGTTGGTGATGTAGTTAAAGGTAAAGTTGTTGTTATGGCCGATTATGGTGCTTTCGTTGAGATCGCCCCGGGCGTGGAAGGACTTATCCATGTTTCTGAGATGTCATGGTCTCAGCACCTGAGAAGTGCCCAGGACTTCCTGAAAGTTGGCGATGAAGTTGAGGCAATGATCCTGACACTTGACCGCGAAGAGCGTAAGATGTCACTTGGTATCAAGCAGCTCAAGCCGGATCCATGGGAAAAGATCGAAGAGAAGTACAGCGTTGGAACAAAGCACACTGCTACAGTTCGCAACTTCACTAACTTCGGTGTTTTTGTTGAGATCGAAGAGGGTATCGACGGACTTATCCATATCTCCGACCTTTCATGGACCAAGAAGATCAAGCATCCTGCCGAATTTACTTCGATAGGTGAAAAAATCGATGTTGTTGTTCTTGAGATCGACAAAGAGAACCGTCGTTTGAGCCTGGGTCACAAGCAGCTCGAGGAAAATCCATGGGACGTATTCGAGGATCTGTTTACCGAAGGATCTATCCACGAGGGAACTATCACCGACGTATTTGACAAAGGTGCTACTATCGCACTTCAATATGGTGTTGAAGGATTCGCTACTCCGCGTCACCTGATCAAGGAAGACGGAACACCTGCTAAAGTAGATGAGAAACTTCCTTTCAAGGTTATTGAGTTCAACAAAGGTGCCAAGCGTATAATTCTATCTCATTCAAGAGTTTTCGAAGATGAGAAGAAAGCTGCCGATACTTCAGCCAAGAAAGCTGCATCAAAAAGCACTAAAAAAAGTGTGAAAAAGTTGAAAGATAACTTAGAAAAAACTACTTTAGGGGATATAACCGATTTGGCCGCTTTGAAAACTGAGATGGAAGCCAACGAAAAGAAAGCTCCGGCAAAGAAAAAAGCAGCTCCCAAGGCAAAAAAAGCTGAAGAGCCAAAAGCTGAAGAGGTAAAATCCGAAGAGACAACAAAGCCTGAAACCAAAGAGGTAAAAGAAACTCCTGAGGTTAAGGAAGAGCCAAAAGCAGAAGCCAAAAAAGAGAAAACTCCCAAAAAGGAAGAAGCTCCCAAAGCTGAAACCAAAGAAGAGAAAACTCCAGAGGCAGATGCCAAGGAAGAAAAATCTTCGGACGACAAAGAGTAGTAACTAATTTTTAACATGCGATGGATTTTAAAATAGACAAATTAGATGGATTCACTTTGGTGCAGGTTGTGAAAGACAAACTTGATACACACGTTGCACCATCATTAAAATCAGAACTGGTTCTCCTGGCAGGCAACGGCGAGAAAAATATTCTCCTCGATCTGTCAAAAGTGAACTACTGTGATTCATCCGGTCTGAGTGCCATCCTTGTTGCTAATCGTTTATGTAAGAATGCAGAAGGTGCATTTGTTCTCGCAGGACTGCAGCCGGCTGTGGCAAGGTTAATCTCCGTGTCGCAGCTCGACTCCGTGCTGAACATTGCACCTACTTTGGAAGATGGTAAAGAATTGATGAGAAAAGCAATCGAGAAGCAATAACCATGACTTTCTCAGTTACTATTCTCGGTAGTAATTCCGCTTTACCAACAACCAAAAGATATCCAACCGCTCAGGTACTTAATGTATCTGAGCGGTTTTTTTTGATTGACTGCGGTGAAGGAACCCAATTGCAACTAAGGAGCAACAAGATTAGGTTCTCAAAGATCAACAACATTTTCATCTCACACCTTCACGGCGATCATGTTTTTGGGCTGATCGGACTAATATCCACATTTGGCTTACTCGGACGCACCAAAGAGCTGCATATTTATGCTCACCACGACCTGGAGAAGATACTAAGGCCTCAGATCGATTACTTTTGCAACGACCTGAAATTCACCACTGTTTTCCATCACCTCAACACAAAAGAACCTGAACAGATATATGCAGACAAAGTAGTGACGGTAACATCGTTCCCTTTGAAACACAGGGTGCCCACCTGCGGGTTCTTTTTCAGAGAAAAACAAAAAGCGCCAAACATACGCAAAGAAGCGATATCAAAATACAACCTAGGCATAGCCGACATTGTGAAGATCAAAAATGGAGAACCCCATTTCGACGAAAATGAGATCCAGATCGCCCCTTCGGAACTGACAATCCCCCCTCCTTCCCCACGCTCATATGCCTTCTGTTCCGATACAGGCTACAATCCGGCAATGGTACCTGTGATCAAAAATGTTGACCTGCTTTACCATGAGGCCACATTTGCCGATGAACATAAAGATCTTGCAAAAAAGACAACTCACTCAACAGCCCGGCAGGCAGCTTCCATAGCCAAAGAGGCCAATGCCAAAAAACTCATCCTTGGCCACTTCTCCAGTCGCTACGATGACCTTTCCGGTCTTTTAGAGGAGGCCCGTGAGGTATTTCCCAATTCCTACCTCGTGAATGACGGAGATGTGTGGGACATAGCCGCTGGAAGGTAAAAGCTGGAAGCTCGAAGAAGTCGGCAATAAGCAGTCAGCAGTAAGCATCCTTGACTCTCCATGAAGATAAAGAGTATTTTCTATTTTAAAAACCTTTGATCGTGCCTGCCCGACTTGCACGGTCAGGCGGGCCTCTCCGACTGTCGCGGCTCTACCTGGCTACGCAGTTAGACAGGCAGGCGGGCTCGCACATTAAGGCGTTGAGAAAGCCGAAAGGTTAAAAACAAGTTATATTGATATTTTTCACACATTATATAAAAATACCCAGATATTTTTGTTAGTTTTATAAAAATTATCAGGATATGATTCAAAGAGAAGTTTATTTACAGAAAATAAGCAAAGGTTTCGAGCACAACCCGATAGTCGTTTTACTCGGAGCAAGACAGGTTGGCAAAACCACCCTTATGGAAATGTTTGCCGGGAACAAAAAACACATTTGGCTTTATGGACAAGATCCGGAAACAATAAGTCTATTCATCAAACT
>JALVJU010000345.1 GCA_027034005.1 Marinilabiliaceae bacterium | reverse complement strand
TGAAAGCATACGTATTTCCCGGACAAGGGGCACAATTCACAGGTATGGGCAAGGATCTGTACGACAATTCAACCGAAGCAAAAGAGCTTTTTGAGAAAGCCAATGATATCCTCGGCTTCCGCATCACCGACCTGATGTTTGCCGGAACCGATGAAGATCTGAAACAGACTAAGGTAACACAGCCGGCCATATTACTACACTCGGTGATAATGGCAAAGACACTTGGCGACAAATTCACTCCCGATATGGTTGCGGGCCACTCGCTCGGTGAGTTCTCAGCATTGGTAGCAGCCGGGGCAATGTCGTTCGAGGACGGGCTGAAACTGGTATCGCAGCGTGCACAGGCAATGCAGAAGGCATGTGAGATAGAACCATCGACCATGGCAGCCATCGTGGGCCTGGAGGATGAAGTGGTAGAGGAAGTTTGCAACAACATTGATGACATTGTTGTGGCGGCCAACTACAACTGTCCCGGGCAGCTTGTCATCTCCGGTTCGATAGAAGGAGTGAACAAGGCGTGTGATATCCTGAAAGAGAAAGGTGCCAAAAGAGCATTGATACTTCCTGTGGGGGGTGCTTTCCACTCTCCGCTTATGGAACCGGCAAGGGAAGAGCTTGCTGCTGCCATCGAAGCAACGGAAATAAAATCGCCGATATGCACGGTCTATCAGAATGTGGATGCCCTGCCGCATACTGACCCTGCAGAGATAAAAAGGAACCTTGTTTCACAACTGACTGCTCCGGTGCGCTGGACACAAACTGTTCAGAACATGATAAAGGAGGGGGCAACATCTTTCACAGAGCTTGGCCCGGGCAAAGTATTGCAAGGCCTTGTTAAAAAGGTTGACAGAAAAATGACCACTGAGGGGTTCAGTACTTTTCAGGGGTAAAAACAAGAGTTTAAAGTCATCCGATGACTACCTAAAAAAGAATAGTCGGAGCGCCAATAAAAGGGCACTCCGACTTTCTTCTATTGTGGTTTTTATTCCACACTTTTAATGCTTTTTTGTTGTTTTTATTCTACACTTTTTATTATATTTGTTGAATAAAATCAACAAGTATGGAAGAGCTTTTTAAATTATCATGGCAGCGCATAAACAATACGTCTCTTGAATTCAAGCGCTACCTGCTTAACAAAATAGATTTTTCTGAAAGGTTAATTGCTGTTACAGGTGCCAGGGGAGTAGGAAAAACCACACTCATTTTACAACATATCAAAGAAAATTTCAAAAACTATTCGAATGATGTGTTATACGTTTCTCTGGATAACCTATTTTTCACTCAAAATACATTAATCGATTTCGCAGAGAAGTTTATGGCACATGGGGGAAAGTATCTTTTCCTCGATGAAGTGCATAAATACCCGAGATGGTCAACTGACATAAAAACTTTATACGATTTTTATCCGGAATTAAAAATAGTATTCTCGGCATCTTCACTTTTACACATTTACAAAGGTCAGGCAGACCTAAGCAGGAGAGTTGCCTTATATAAATTAAACTCTCTCTCTTTTCGGGAATACCTCGAATTGACGACAAAAGCAAAGCTCGAACCACATTCACTTGATGACATTTTAATAAACCATAGCAGTATTGCAGGTAAGATATCTTCTTTACTTAAACCAATAGTAGAGTTCAATGAATACCTGATCTACGGTATGTACCCGTTTATTCTCGAAGGAAAATCAAAATACCAGGAAAAGTTGTACCAGAGTGTACTTCAGGTGTTCGAGAGTGACATTCCTGAAATAATCAACATAACGCCCAAACAGCTTTACAAGCTAAAAAAACTTCTGTATGTTATCAGCACTTCGGCACCTTTCACTCCTAACATTACCAAGCTTGCAGAAAAGACGGACATCGACAGAAAGCTGATATATCAATATCTGCAAATCCTTGATGATGCCCAGCTGACGATGAGCTTAAAACGGAAGGCAAAGGGGATGGCTTATATTAACAAACCTGAGAAACTATATCTCAACAACCCCAATTTAATGCATCTCCTATCCGAAGGCGCTCCTGACAAAGGCAATATTAGAGAAACATTTTTCATGAACCAGGTTAATGCAATCCATAAAACAAATGCCACCCCAGAAACAGATTTTCTTGTCGACAATAAATACTACTTTGAGATAGGAGGCAAAAATAAAACAGGAAAGCAGGTTAAAAACCTACCGGATTCTTATGTCATAAAAGATGATATTGAAATTGGAGTTGGGAGAAACATTCCTCTCTGGCTTTTCGGTTTTTTGTATTAAAATTAAAGAAAGCAAAGTCGGGGCGCCATACAAAGTGGCACCCCGACTTTTTATTGCTCATTAATCCGATGACTTCGAGTTATCGGATGACTATCCTATCTAAATAAAATCAATCATCAAGCGTAGTAAGGTCGCCTTCGTCCTCACCAAGGGCACGTGCCTTAAGCACCCGGCGCATGATCTTGCCGCTACGCGTCTTAGGGAGTGAATCAACGAATATTATCTCCTCCGGCTTGGCAATAGGTCCCATAACCTGTGCCACATGATCTTTCACCTCTTTCTCCAACTGTTTTGAAGGCGATACCCCTTCCTTCAGGATCGCATAAACATGAATTGCATTACCTTTCAACTCATGTGGCAGTGGAATAGCTGCTGCCTCTGTAACATCATCATGGCTCACCACGGCGCTTTCTATCTCGGCAGTCCCGAGACGGTAACCGCTCACCTTGATAACATCATCGCTACGGCCGATTATCCAGAAGTAACCATCCTCATCTTTCTTAGCCGAGTCACCGGCATGGTACCAGCGCTTCTCTTCATATTTTTTCCAGTAAGTATCTTTGTACCTGTCAGGGTCGTTAAGGATAGTACGGGCCATTCCGGGCCAGGGATTTTTCAACACAAGTGCACCAACTTCATTTGCTTTTACTTCATTACCATCCTCATCAACCACTGCAACCTCATGCCCGAAGAACGGTTTTGTGGCAGAGCCCGGTTTAAGCGGCGTAACCGGAAGAGGTGTTATGACGAAACCGCCTGTCTCTGTCTGCCACCAGGTATCCATTATCGG
This sequence comes from Marinilabiliaceae bacterium, assembly GCA_027034005.1. GTDB lineage: Bacteria > Bacteroidota > Bacteroidia > Bacteroidales > Marinilabiliaceae > JAADEM01. Next base: position 1,101 of record JALVJU010000345.1, on the reverse strand, counting down.
ACATCGCTCCTGCCCTACCACGCGATAGTACCATTTCCATGCCTCGGGATTTATGGGCTCTCCCACTGAACCAAGCAGGCGCAGAGAAGAGAGGTCATGCTTTGTCACCCACGACTCACCGTAACGCATAAGCCCTCGGATGGCAGTAGGTGATGTGTAAAGTATGTTAATGCCGAACTTATCTATCATCCTCCACCAGCGGTCAGGATACGGGTGGTTAGGCGCTCCTTCGTACATGAAGAGTGTTGCCCCGTTGATCAGTGGAGCATAAACAAGATAACTGTGGCCGGTTATCCAGCCGGGGTCGGCAGCACACCACCAGCGGTCTTCCGGTTTGATGTCAAAAACCATCCTGTGAGTTGCTGAAGTGTAAACACTGTACCCGCCGTGTGTATGCACAAGACCTTTGGGCTTACCTGTTGAGCCCGATGTGTAAAGGATGAACAGCGGGTCTTCGGCATCCATCTCCTCCGTACCGCAAGAATGGCCGGCTATCGGGAGCGACTTCAGGTCGTGATACCAGTAATCACGGTCGTTCTCCATGTAAACATCCTCACCGGTACGCTTAACTGTGATACAGACCTCAAGGGTAGGAGCTATCTCCATGGCCTTGTTAACTATCTCTTTCAGATGAGTAGGCTTGCCACGGCGGTAGCCTCCGTCGGCAGTAACAATAACACGGCTCTTGGCATCATTCACCCTCTCGGCAATAGCCTCATGGCTGAACCCGCCATAAACAACACTATGCACGGCTCCTATCTTGGCACAGGCCAGCATGGCAAATACCTGCTCGGGTATCTGCGGCATGTAAATCGTAACCACATCACCCTTCTTCACTCCCATTGCCTGAAGAACATTGGCAAATTCACAAACTTCACGTGCAAGCGCATGATATGAGTAGGTTCGAATATCGCCCGGCTCACCTTCCCAGATGATCGCAAGCTTGTTACGGTTCTCCGTCTTCAGGTGCCTGTCGATGACATTGGCAATTATATTAGTTTTGCCTCCAACGAACCATTTGTAAAAAGGGAAATTAGAATCATCCAGAACCTTGTTCCACGGCTTGTACCATTCAAGTCGTTTGGCCTCTTCTGCCCAGAA
>JALVJU010000344.1 GCA_027034005.1 Marinilabiliaceae bacterium | reverse complement strand
ACTTTTCCCTCCTCAAGGTTGTTGTAAAGTGTGCGGTACCTTTCTTCATGGGCTTTTTCAACAGTAGCTATCATTTTATAAGCAACAGCTATCTCTTTAAAACCTTCCTCTTCGGCAATACGTGCGAATTCAGGGTACAGCTCTGTCCACTCTTCATTTTCCCCGTCAGCAGCAGCTTTGAGGTTTTCCAGTGTTGTGCCTATAACGCCGGCAGGATAGGTTGCTGTGATCTCAACGGCGCCCCCTTCGAGGAATTTGAAAAAGCGCTTGGCATGTTCTTTTTCATTAAGGGCTGTTTCGGCGAATATGGCTGATATCTGCTCAAGTCCCTCTTTTTTAGCCTGCTTTGAAAAATAGTCGTAGCGCATGCGTGCCTGTGACTCGCCTGCAAACGATTTTAGCAGGTTCTGTTCTGTTTTTGTTCCTTTTAAACTTTTCATGGTATTTAAAAATTAAGTTATTGAAAATAAATTTTAAGCAGGTTCAAACATGTCCTTTGTTGCACCACAGGTAGGACATACCCAGTCATCCGGCAGGTCTTCGAACGGTGTTCCCGGTGCTATGCCGGAGTCTTCGTCGCCTTCGGCAGGGTCGTAAATGTGTCCGCAAGCCAGACAGCGGTATTTCTGCATTTCTTTCCCTGCAGTTTCAGCTTTCTCCTTTTTCAGAAGTTCCGGATCGACATAAGTCGGGGCATTTTTAGGTGCCAGACCTTTTTTGATCTTGTGATAAAACGAATAGGTCAATGGTACATCATCGGTTGCAATAACATCGTTCTCGATAACTTCGGCGATGTAAAGAATGTGAGTGCCAACATCTACCTCTTTTACCACCTTGCACTCGAACCAGGCAAGGGAATCCTCGGTAACAACAGGAGTTTTGTTTTCTGTTTCGAAGTGCCCGATATTTTCAAACTTGTCAATGTCCCGTCCGCTGTGGTACCCGAAAGTGCCTATGATGTCTTGTTTCACGCTTTGTTTCAGAACCGAGATAGAGTACATTCCCGATTTTTGTATCAGGGTACTGGTGAAATTGTCCTTGTTGCATCCTATGGCTATCTGTGCAGGTGTTGCAGTTACCTGGAATACGGTATTACCAATGAACCCGTTTTTCTTTCCATCGGCTGCAGCCGAAATTATGTACAGGCCGTACGATATGTTGAAAAATGCTTCAATCTTCATAGTTATGGTTTTTAATTGTTGAACCTGCCTTTTATCTGAATTGTGATCTCCTCAATGTCAAAACCGGGGAGTTCCCTGTTGCTGAAATACTCTTTCAAAATGTTGTCAAGCTTTTCATCTTCGTAATCTTTTATCACATCGGAATCAATGCTGTAAAGATGATGATGCGGTGTCATGATGCCATCGAACCTGATAACATCCTTATCGGTTGTTATTTTTTTTATCAATCCTTTCTCAACAAACTTTTCAAGAACTTTGTAAACAGTTCCTGTTGCAATGTTCGAATGTTTTTTTCTTATGTATTTAATTATGTCATCAGCCGTAGGATGATCAATGCTATAGATCGCTTCCAGGATTATCAGCCTCTGTGGAGTGATCTTTAACCCGTTTTCCGAAAGTTTGTTCTTCAGATCAACCATAAATAAATACCTCTTTTTGAATTAAGTCTAAATAAGAATAATTCTCACTTAAGAATTATGTAATGTTACAACTAACTTTTTTAAATAGCAAGAAAGAACAGTTAAAATATTTTAAGAGGTGATATTTATAATATTATTAACGAAATTTTCCTTTGTTTTGAAACATACTTTATATCTTTGGGAAACAGTACGACTTTATATCCGTGAGTTTAATAATTTTTCTAATCAAAATCACTTGCGGATTTTGGGCATGAGAAAGGGTGTTTAAAGATTTGAATACCGCTTGCGGTATGAAACATTATAAAATTAAAACAAATGAATAAGATCGTTGAGAAAGAGTATTTCTCCGAAAAGGTGGTGAAGATAGTGGTGGAAGCTCCCAGGATAGCTAAGGCTCGAAAAGCTGGTCATTTTGTTATCGTAAGAGTTGAGGAAAAAGGAGAGAGGATACCTCTGACAATCGCATCGGCTGATGAGGACAAGGGTACGATAACCCTTGTGGTACAAACCGTAGGTGTTACTTCGAGCAAGCTTGCTGCACTTAATGTGGGTGATAATATTGTTGATGTTGTAGGTCCTTTGGGCCAGGCCACGGACATTGAGAAGGTAGGAACCGTGCTCGCGTGTGGCGGTGGTGTTGGCGTTGCCCCGTTGCTGCCTATTGTTGAGGCTTTCAAAAAAGCAGGAAACAGGGTTATAACCATACTTGCTGCAAGGTCTAAAGACCTTATCATCCTTGAAGAGCAGATGCGGGAGTTTTCCGATGAGGTTGTGATAATGACTGATGACGGGTCGTATGGCAAGAAGGGTCTTGTTACCGATGGTATGACCGAAGTGATAGAACGAGAGAAGGTTGATTTGTCGGTTGTTATCGGTCCGGCCATCATGATGAAGTTTGCCGCCCTGACAACCAAAAAATACGATATTCCCACGATGGCCAGTCTGAATACCATTATGGTCGATGGTACAGGGATGTGTGGTGCCTGCCGTGTCACAGTCGGAGGCCGCACAAGGTTCGTGTGCATTGACGGTCCCGAATTTGATGCTCATCAGGTTGATTTTGATGAGATGCTGCTCCGCCTTAACGGATACAAGGAACAGGAACAAAAAGCTTACGAAGAGTACACTGCAAATCTGAAAAAATAGATCACATGTCAGTATCAAAAGAATATCTCAAGGAAGAACGCAGCGCAGAGTGGAGAGTTGACCTGCGCAAGAGTTTGAAAAACAAGGAGCGGCTGGAGTTTGAAAGGATAAAAATGAATGAGGTGGAGCCGCTTGAAAGAATAAAGTCAAGTGTAGAAGTAAACAAAGGGCTTGTGGAGTTGCAGGCCGTTGCCGAGGCACGTCGTTGTATCGATTGTCCCGATCCTACCTGCATCACCGGATGTCCGGTCGAGATAAATATACCTAAGTTCATCAAGCGGATAGAGACAGGGAATTTCCTTGAGGCAGCAAAGGTGCTGAAAGAGACCAATGCCCTGCCGGCTGTTTGCGGCCGTGTCTGTCCGCAGGAGAAACAGTGCGAGAACAACTGTTTCTACCATCAGAAACTCGGGCGGGAGGCAGTTGCCATTGGCTATCTTGAGCGTTTTGCCGCCGATTACGAAAGAGACACCGGTAATATTTCCATCCCTGAAATTAAAGAACGTAACGGTGTGAAAGTGGCTTCCATTGGTTCCGGCCCTGCAGGACTGGCTTTTGCGGGCGATATGGCCAAAATGGGCTACGATGTGACCGTTTTTGAAGCCCTGCATGAAGTTGGGGGAGTGCTTAAATACGGTATCCCTGAATTCAGGTTGCCCAACGAGATAGTTGATGTTGAAGTGGAAAGCCTGAGAAAAATGGGAGTGAAGTTCGAGACTGATTTCATCGTGGGTAAGACCGCCACTTTCGATGAACTGAGAGAAGAGGGATACAAAGCCTTCTTTGTGGGTAGCGGGGCTGGCCTGCCACGATTCATGAACATACCGGGAGAGAATTACATAGGGATACTAAGTTCGAATGAGTACCTTACCAGGGTCAACCTGATGCATGCTGCCAAGCACGAGTACGACACTCCTTTGCTCGAAGGGAAAAATGTTGCTGTTATTGGCGGGGGTAACACTGCCATGGACTCCGTGCGGACTGCAAAACGTCTTGGCGCCGAACATGCCATGATAATCTACCGCCGTTCGGAAGAGGAGATGCCGGCGCGTGTTGAGGAGATAAAACATGCCAAGGATGAGGGGGTGGAGTTCCTCAATCTGAATAATCCTGTAGAGTATTATGCCGATGAGAACGGAAGGGTTAATAGAATGAAAGTTCAAAAGATGGAGCTTGGCGAGCCGGATGCCAGCGGACGCCGCCGTCCCATACCCATTGAAGGTTCGGAATACTTCATCGATGTGGATACTGTGATTGTCAGTGTTGGGGTATCGCCTAATCCGTTGATCCCGGCTGCCATGCCGGAACTCAAGGTTACCCGATGGGGAACGATCGTTGTGGACGAGGAGATCATGCAGACATCCATTCCCGATATCTTTGCCGGTGGCGACATCGTGAGGGGAGGAGC
>JALVJU010000343.1 GCA_027034005.1 Marinilabiliaceae bacterium | reverse complement strand
TCTTCGATAACTACAGGAAGGCCTGTTTTCTCGTCCATGTACATGGCATCGAAGTTACAAGCATCCACACACTCTCCCAGTCCGAGACAGCCATAAGAACAGCCGGTCTCTCCTCCGTAAAGAGTTGCTGCAATGGTACAGTTTTCTGCTCCTTCGTATTTGTTTGTACGCGGACGGTTTTCACAGGTGCCGTTACATCTGACAACAGCAACCTGTGGTGCTGCTTCAGCAACTTCCTTGCCTATTATTTTGGCCGCTTTTGACATTACCTCGGCACCGCCTACAGGACAGTACAATTTTGAGATATCGTCAGAAGTTACCATTGCCTCGGCAAAGGCCCTGCAACCGGGGTAACCGCAACCGCCACAATTGGCAGCAGGCAGTACCTCTTCAACCTGATCTATTCTCGGGTCTTCGTAAACTTTGAATTTCTGGGCCACAAAATAGAGAATAACGGCTGCTAGCGCACCTAATGCACTTAAAGTGATTATGGTAATCAGAACAACATTCATAATCAGTTGATTTGACGTTTAATTGTAAATGTAAATGTTTTTTGAAGCTTATCTTTAAGGAAATGTATGATGGCAAAATACGGCACCAGAACCCCAAGAGAGAGCACTGCCGCCAACGGTTCATTACCCGTTAATTTTACTGAGACAATAAGTGTTGCAAGTATCAATACCACCGGGAAAATATATGCGAGAGAAACTGCAAGCGGGGCAAGGTTCTTTTTGCCAAGCAAAAGTACCCTTTGGCCAACGGAAAGTTCAGGGTGCGATTCATAAACATCTATCAGCTTATCTTCCATGTCAGATGCATTGCACGCATCTTTTGCATGACATGCAGCGCAGGCAGAAACACTTAATATCCTTACCTTTATCTGACTTGGCAAAACCTGCTCAACTATCCCCTGATGTTCTATATATTCAAAATCAGACATAATGGTATTGTGTAAAACTGCACAAAAGTAATTATTCTTAATGTATGTGGTAATCTCAGGTTTCTATTTTTGTTTAGAATAAATTAAAATAGAGCAGTTTGAATTATGTAAATATCTATATATCTAAATGATAATGTCTGACACATAAATATTGTGGGATAAAAAAATAATTGTGTTTGAGGAAGGGCTAAAGCCCTGACGAATTTCATTCTTCTCTTCTCAGCCCTGCCCTGAAGGACAGGGCAATTAAAGGCCAGAACAATTGGGGCAAATTTCAACATCTTTTGAAATGCAGAGAATTGAGGCCATAAAACATCACATCAATTGCGCCGATTCAATTGCGCCGGCATTCATGCCGGTGCAATGATGGGAGCATTGTTCAATAGGGCTTTAGCCCTTTCACCCTGCCAATTTGTTGCAACTAATAAATTTATCTGTTAACTTGTTATTATCTATAAAATCTTTTGTCATGCCATTCATTAAAATTTACATCCATCTTGTCTGGGCAACAAAAAACCGTACGCCTTTGCTAACAAAAGAAATCAGACACAAAGTATTCAGGCACATGAAAGAGTACGGAGAATCAAAATCTATACATGTTGACTCTGTAAATGGCTACCTCGAGCATGTACACTTACTTGTAAGCCTGAATTCCGATCAGAATATTGCTACCATTGTGAACCTTATAAAAGGAGAGAGTTCACACTGGATCAACAAAAACAATCTGACAACATCGAATTTCGGATGGCAAGATGAATATTTTGCTGTATCTGTCAGCCGTTCTCACATTGAGAGGGTTCGGAATTATATTTTCAGACAGGAGGAACACCACTCATTAAAAAACTGGAGCGATGAGTATGATGAGTTTATCACAAAATATGGTTTCGAAAAGGGCTAAAGCCCTAAACATAATAGTTGATTACATACCACAACCAAAGCAATCCTAAAACCCTATTAACTTATCATGCTCCAGTTCATCTTTTTGGCTGTCAATCTGGCCACCTGCTTTTTCAACATGATATTCTCCGGTTTTTCAAGAAGGGGGTCCCCGGCAAGCACATCTTCTGCAATTTTTCTTGCATATTGCAACAACTGACTGTCACGACTGAGGCTGGCAATATGCAGACTGAACGGTAGTCCCGACTGCTGTGTGCCTTCAAGGTCACCCGGGCCGCGAAGTTTCATGTCGGCTTCGGCTATCTCAAAACCGTCGGTAGTCTGCGTCATGATGCTCATCCGCTTACGTGTCTCCTCCGACATTTTGTAATCAGTCATGAGGATGCAAAAGCTCTGGTCGGCACCGCGTCCCACACGCCCCCTGAGCTGATGTAGCTGCGACAACCCAAACCTTTCCGCACTCTCAATCACCATCACCGAGGCATTCGGAACATTTACCCCAACTTCGATAACAGTTGTGGAGACAAGGATTTGTGAACGCCCGGAAACAAACTCCTGCATCGCATCATCTTTCTCGGCAGGACGCATTTTACCGTGTACCATTGTTGTTTGGTACTCCGGGAATGCCTTTTGCATGTACTCGAACCCTTCGGCAAGGTTCTTGAAGTCCATCTTTTCCGATTCCTCTATCAAAGGATAAACAACATATATCTGACGTCCCTTTTCAAGTTCACTGCGAAGAAAGCGGTTAAGGTTGTTACGCCTGTTGTGAAAATAGTGTACTGTTTTAATGGGTTTTCGTCCCGGGGGCAGTTCATCGATAATGGAGACATCAAGGTCTCCGTAAACGGTCATTGCCAGTGTACGAGGAATGGGGGTTGCCGTCATCACGAGAACGTGCGGCGGATGTAGGTTCTTTTTCCACAGCCTCGCCCTCTGTGCGACACCGAAACGGTGCTGTTCATCGATTATCACAAGGCCGAGGTTGTGAAATTTCACCGTATCCTCAATCAGCGCATGCGTACCGATCAAAATGTTCAGCTCACCACTTTGCAGCCTGGCATGAAGCTCATCACGTTTTGATTTTTTGGTGGAACCGGTAAGAAGGTCGATACTTACACTCAGCCCTTTCAGCATTTCCGATATGGTTTCAAAATGCTGGTTTGCCAATATCTCTGTTGGCGCCATCAGTGTTGCCTGATAACTGTTGTCAACGGCAATGAGCATCACCATAAGGGCCACAAGTGTCTTGCCCGATCCAACATCGCCCTGCAAAAGGCGGTTCATCTGCTTACCCGAGCCCATATCCTGCCGTATCTCCCTGATGACACGCTTCTGCGCACCGGTAAGCTCAAACGGGATATTATTTTTATAAAATGTATTCAGATTGTCACCAACCACTTTAAAAACATGGCCTTTAACCGATCTCTTCCGTAGATTCATCAACCTGAGGATATTCAGTTGCAGGTAAAACAACTCTTCAAACTTCAACCTGAACTGCGCTGCTTCAAGCTGCTTGTGATTTTCAGGGAAGTGGGCTGCCCTAAGGGCATCGTTCAGATGTATGAGCTTCAGTTTTGTTGTCAGTTCTGCCGGCATCGTCTCCGGTATCTTATCCCTCTGCAATAGCTTAAACAGGTTTTGCATCAGTTTGAGCATCCCCCTTGAATTGAGATACCCTTTTTTCATCTTTTCGGTAGTGTTGTAAAATGCCTGCAAGCCGGACCTTATGACACTCTTTGTGGGATCTACCTTTTCCATCTCGGGATGCACAATATTTATCATCCCGTTGAAAAGTGAAGGTTTCCCGAAAACAATGTATTCGGAACTGGCGTCAAGGTTCTCCTTGATGTACTTATGCCCCTTGAACCATACAAGCTCCATAGTACCCGTTCCGTCAGAGAAGGTTGCCGTAAGGCGTGCCTGTCTGCCTGCACCTACCGTTTTCATAGATGTAAGCCGGCCTTTTACCTGCACATAAGGCATATTGGGATTAAGTTCCCTGACAGAGTAAAATTTACTCCTGTCAACATATTTGTACGGAAAGTAGTACAGAAGGTCCTCATAAGTAAAGATGCCTGCCTCGTTGCCGAGAAGCTCAGCTTTTTTGGGGCCTACACCGGGAAGGAATTTTATATCGGTAGAGATATCTATCATCAAAAACCAAAATTAGCAAAAAATATGATTCTATGTTGTGCAAATTTACCGAAGACATCGTCAGAAGCGGCAAGCCAACCTAAGGTATTATCAGAAGCGATGTATCCTGTTCCCGGAAGAAATACGAACAAAACAACAATTTTATCGTATATCATTTAATCTGCTAAC
>JALVJU010000342.1 GCA_027034005.1 Marinilabiliaceae bacterium | reverse complement strand
CTAACAAGGCCATGCGGGTTTAAGTCTTAACTTTTTAAAATTAGCAAGAAAAATGTTTTTAGCAAATCTTTCTTTCATCCGATTCTCAAGGGTTCTCTGGCTTTATTTTTTGTTGCGGAATTGCTGGCTTTGACCTGAAACAGCATATTTTGTTAAATTTAACGAATAAGTTCGTTTCTGTTGGTGTCCAGCTTAAGAAAAATGAATAATAGCAGAGTGAACCCCCATAAAGAAGACCCTCCATAGCTAAAAAATGGCAGAGGGATCCCAATAACCGGTGCCAGACCGATTGTCATACCAATGTTAACAGCAAAGTGAAAAAAGAATATCGATGCCACTCCATAGCCGTATATCCTGCTGAAATCGGAGTGCTGTCTTTCTGCAAGATAAATCAGCCGCAGGATCAGTGTTACAAAGCCGATTATCACGAACATTGAACCTGCAAACCCCCACTCTTCGCCCACGGTACAGAAAATGAAGTCGGTGCTTTGTTCCGGTACGAAATCAAATTTTGTCTGGGTTCCCTGAAGGAACCCTTTACCTGTTAATCCTCCCGAGCCAATGGCTATCTTCGATTGGTTTACATTGTAGCCTGCACCTAGCGGATCCTCTTCGAGTCCCACTAGTACATTGATACGGGTACGCTGATAGTCGTTCAGCACCTTATTGAAAAAGTAATCGGCAGAGAAAGCAAGAGTGATCGCTGCCCACAGTATCAAAAGATAGAGGGGTATCATCCGCAGTCTTTTTTTGAAAGAGATTATGGTCAGATAAATTGTCAGCGCTGCGATACCGGCAAGAACGGCATAGTCAGGGAGAAGTTTAATCTTCAGAAATTTTGCACCGAAGAATAATGCTGTCCCAGTGACAACTCCCCACAGTATCCCTTTTATCTGGTATTTCCTTACCCCTTTGAAGAACAGGGCGATGAGTATAGTGGCAGTTGTCAGACCAAAGATGTAAATGTTAGGAATGATGAGGGTCAGAACGGCAACAAAGGCTGCGATAAACCCGAAGAACAGAATGTAGCCTGTAATACCTTCACGGTAAAGCACAAGTATAAATACAAAGTACACCAGTGCCGAGCCTGTGTCATTTTGCAAAAGGATCATCAAGACCGGGGTTAAAATTATGGCTGCGATCTTGATAATGTTTGCCGGCTTTGATATGTCGAACCCGAATCGGCTCATGAGCCTTGCAAGTGCAAGTGCCGTAGCCACTTTAGTGAGCTCTGCCGGCTGAAATCGGACAGGCCCCATCTCGAACCATGATTTGGCACCGTTTATCTCCTTTCCGAACAGCAGTACAGTGACAAGAAGAAAAAGCGTTAGTCCATAAAAGACATAGGCAAACTCGACAAAGAACTGACTGTCGATCAGAAAGATCACTCCGATGATGACCAATGACAAGCCAATCCATATCAGCTGTTTGAAATGTTCCCTGCTGATATCGAAGAAAACGGTGTTGTCGGGGGAGTAGTTGGCTGCATAGATATTCATCCAGCCGAAGGTTACCAGCAGCAGATAAATGACTATGGTCAGCCAGTCTACACTTGTTTTATAACTATTTCTTGCCATGTATCAGATCTCCTTCTAAAATACGTTTCTCTAACCAGCTTCTGCGCTTTGATATCTCACCCTTCAGATATTTTTCTATCATCAGGCTTGCGATGGGAGCTGCCCAAGTAGCACCGAATCCGCCATTCTCGACGTACACGGCAACTGCTATCTGCGGATCCTCCATAGGTGCGAATGCAATGAATATGGAGTGGTCCTTGCCATGTGGGTTCTGGGCTGTCCCTGTTTTTCCGCAAACAGTAATGCCCGGTATCCGTGCAATGCCTGCAGTACATCCGGGGCCTCCCTGTACTGCCATTTCCATTCCTTTTACAACAGGAGTGAAGTTTGCCGTGTCGATACCTGTTATGTGTATCTTTTTAAACTTCTCCGGAATATCAGCATCCTCTATCGTCTTTATCACATGAGGTGTAAAATATTCTCCCCTGTTACTGAGCATTGATGCCATGTTAGACATCTGTATGGGCGTGGTAAGTATCTCACCCTGCCCGATGGCCAGCGATATCACAGTCAGCGAGCCCCAGCTTTTGTTGTATATCTTATCGTAATATTTCGAATTCGGGATGAAGCCTCTTGCTTCGTTTGTAACATCTACACCCAACTTATATCCGAAACCGAATTTCACCATGTAGTTTTTCCATGCATCCAGCCCGCCCTGTACGCTTCCGTATCTGGGATTGTCAAGTATGTTCCGGAAAACATGGCAGTAATACGCATTACAGGATATCATTATCGAATGGGTTAGGTCCAGTGGCGAATCGTGATGGTGGCATCCAACTGACAAAGCACGGGTGTGATATCCCATGTTACACTCATATTTTGTTGAAGGCGTGAGCACTCCTTCCTGAAGGCCGATGAGGGCATTTAGTGTTTTAAAGGTTGATCCGGGCGGGTATCTTGCCTGAACAGCCCTGTTAAACAATGGTTTCAGGGAGTCGGTACTCAGGATGGCAAAGTTGTGTGATCTCACCTTGCCAACAAGAAGCGACGGGTCGTATGTGGGAGCGGATACCATGGTCAGCACTTCACCCGTTTTTGGTTCAATGGCTACTATACTGCCTATCTTTTTATTCATCAACTCTTCACCGTATTTCTGAAGATCGATGTCGAGCGATAGTATGATGTTGTTACCCGAAATGGCCGGCACATCGAACTTCCCGTCTCGGTACGATCCTTTGATCCTGCCGTGAACATCCACCAGTTCGTACTTCACGCCTTTATGCCCTCTCAGTTGTTCTTCGTATACCTTTTCAATGCCACTGATACCCACATAGTCTCCCTGGGAGTAATACTTGTCCTTTTTCAGGAGTTTCTTGTTTGCCTCACCCACATATCCGAGAACATGTGCTCCGTATGGGTATTCATACTTTCGAAGTGTACGGCGTTGAACGAAGAAGCCTTTGAATTTGTACAGCTTTTCCTGGAACCGTCCGTATCTTTCAGCTGAAAGCTGCTTGTAAAATACCGATGGCTTGTAAGGGAGGATCTTTTTCTGCTTGAGCTGCTTTCGCATGTTCACGAACATGTCGCGCAGTTCTTCGGGAGTTACTCCTATCGATTCGCAAAAGTCAAGGGTGTCGAAAGGAGTGAGGTCCTGAGGCACGATCATGATATCATACACAGCCTGATTGGACACAAGCAGTTTGCCGTTGCGATCGTATATCAATCCCCGTGAAGGGAACTGGATGACTTTACGGCGGGTGTTACTCTCAGCGGATAGTTTGTAGGACTGGTCGGCGACCTGTAAAACAAAAAGTTTCAGTGAGAAGATAACACCGATAAGCACTATGAAAATGCCGATAAAGATCGCTCTGTTTTTATTCCCCCCCACAGTTACCTTCTTTTATTCTTTTTGAAAACAAATAGTTGTGCTATGAAAACAATGATAAGTGTAAATATTGAACTCAGGATTATCCTCCAGAGAGTGGAGAAGATATGAGACAGGTCGTAAACTTCGATAAAGAAAAGTATGGTATGATGAATAAGGGTAAGAGTGACTGTGTATTTCAGGTACCAGACAAAACCGTAGTCATGCAACGATGGTGTGGTGCCGGGCTGATAGTCGTCCCTGGGCGCAATGGCTTTTAGCAGTGAAGGCCGAATGAATGCCATGAACACAGTGGCAAAAGAGTGCATGCCCGGAGTGTTGCTGAAAAGGTCGATGGTAAGGCCGAGAATGAAAGCGAGTATCAGAAGAATATAACCCGGTGTCTCGAACGGCAGCATGAAGATGAACAGGATGTAAACGTAAGGATTGACATAGCCGCTAAACTGAATGTTGTTGAACACCAGTACCTGTAACAATACAAGAATAAAGAAACTCAGTATGTATCCCGGCAGTCTGTTAATCATTGTTCGTGCTTTCTAAATCTAACTGTTCATCTCTCATATTATTGCTTATCACCTCCACAAAAGAGAGATCCTTAAAATCAACGCTCAGTTTTACTTTTATGCGGTAAAAGCTTTCGCCTTTATCTTTTTCCACTTCTTCAACCGTACCGATAAGTATCCCCTCCGGAAAAATGGCAGAGTATCCGCTTGTCACAACAAGATCGCCGACAGAGACGGAAGCGTGGATGGGTATCTCGTTCAGCCATGCGTACCGGTAGTCATCACCATCCCAGCCGAGAGCGCCGAAAAATCCCTTACCTTTCAGTTTTGCCGATATCTTAAGTCGTGTGTTCAGCAGTGATATCACTGAAGAGTAGTGTTCCGATACATCCTTAATGATGCCTACGACACCTTTGGCCGAGATGACCCCCATCTCTTTTTCTATCCCGTTTAGCGAACCTTTGTTGATGGTTATGTAGTTGAAATGCTTGTTGACAGAGTTGTTGATCACACGTGCCGAACGGTACGTGTACTGCCTTTTGTTCAGCTTGTCGTAAACGAGGCTGAAATAGTCCTTTGAATCTTTGAACGATGCCGGCATCTGACTGCGAAGATAGGCGTTCTCCTTTGCCAGCTCTTCGTTTATCTGCTGCAGCATCAGGTACTGCGTGGCATTACTGTAGCTGTTGTAGATGTTGCCCGATACCTTGTTTGAAGACGACAGCCATGTTGCACGCTGATAACTGTTATGGTTTATCAGCAGGTAAAAGGATACTATCTCTAATATTAAAAAGAGAAAAGTAAAATTATGCCTGTATATGAAAAGGAGGAAGTTCCTCATGCTGTCTTCAATGGTTTTGATTAAAAACAAAAACCACCTGAAAAAGTGGTTTTGTTTTACGGGGTTATCTTATCAGGTAAGGCAAGCCCCGGTTTCTGTTCTTCAGGGCAATGCCAGTTCCTCTTGCAACCGCATGCAGCGGGTCTTCGGCAATGTGGAACGGTATGTTTATTTTTTCAGTCAGCCGCTTGTCCAGACCGCGAAGCAATGCACCGCCACCTGCAAGGTAAATGCCGTTGTTCACAATGTCGGCATAAAGCTCGGGAGGAGTCTGTTCCAAAGCAGAAAGAACTGCTGTTTCGATCTTTGATATCGATTTCTCCAGACAGTGTGATATCTCCTGATAGGAAACAGGTACTTCAATAGGAAGGGCTGTCATCTGGTTCGGCCCCTGAACGATGTAATCTGCCGGTGGATCTTCCAGTTCCGAAAGTGCTGATCCGACATGCAATTTGATCTCTTCGGCCGTGCGCTCACCTACCTTGATGTTGTGCTGGCGCCTCATGTACTCCATGATGTCGGCAGTCAGGTCGTCACCTGCTATCCTTATCGATTTGTTGGTGACGATACCGCCAAGTGACACAACAGCGATCTCGGTAGTTCCACCGCCTATGTCAACTATCATGTTTCCTTCCGGTTTTTCCACATCGAGCCCGATACCGAGTGCTGCGGCCATCGGTTCGTATATCATGTACACCTCACGTCCCCCGGCATGCTCCGAAGAGTCACGTACCGCCCTGATCTCAACCTCTGTACTTCCCGAAGGGATACAAACAACCATGGTCAGTGACGGCGTGAAGAATTTAGATTTCTGGTTAGTCATCTTGATCATCCCGCGTATCATCTGCTCGGCAGCGTTAAAGTCTGCGATCACCCCGTCGCGTAAAGGACGGATAGTGTAGATGTTGTCATGTGTTTTACCATGCATCTGACGTGCCTTCTCACCAATGGCAACCAGCTTGTCGGTATGACGGTCCAGTGCCACGATGGACGGCTCGTCAACAACAATACGGTCGTTGTGTATGATTATGGTGTTTGCCGTTCCAAGGTCGATGGCAATTTCCTGAGTTAAAAATGAAAATAAGCCCATTTCTGTATTCTGTTTTTTTAATGTTTAAAATGTCGTGTGCCCGTGAAGACCATTGCTATCCCGAACTCGTCACATGCTTCAATGACCTCTTTGTCACGAATACTGCCTCCCGGTTCAACAATATATTTTACGTTATATTCATTGGCTGCCTCTATGCTGTCACGGAATGGGAAGAATGCATCGGATATCAGTACCGACTCTTCCATCTTCACTCCCTCTTTCATGTTGAAACGCGGAATGGTAAGCTGACGCAGGCTGTCGAGCCTGTTGGGCTGTCCCATGCCTGCCCCTGTAAGCCAGAAAGAACCGTCCTCATTCTCTGTTACAAGTGCAATGGCGTTACTCTTAAGGTATTTACATGCTGTGACACCAAATTTTGCAAGGTTCATCTTGTTTTCGGCGAACTGCATCTTTGTCACGTTGCGGAATTCTTTGTCTTCTCCTTCATCCTCGTCCTGAACAAGCATTCCTCCGCTGATCGAGCGATAAAGCTTTTCACCTGTCATACTCTCTTTCACCGGTATCTCCAGCAGACGGAGGTTCTTCTTCTTGCCGAATATCTCCAGTGCTTCAGGCGTGAATGCCGGGGCGATCACTATCTCGATGAACCGCTTGGCAAACCATTCGGCTATCTCACCTGTAACAGTGTCGGTAAATGTGATTATACTTCCGAAAGCGCTGATAGGGTCTCCCGCCCATGCCAGCTCCAGCGAACGCATGATGTCATTGCCCACTGCCAGTCCGCAGGGGTTTAGATGCTTTACCACGGCTACTGCCACCTTGTTCTCAAGGTGTGTTACCGAATGGTACGCATCGCTTGCTGCTTTCCACGAAGCATCTGCATCAAGCAGATTGTTGTAGGAAAGGGGTTTGCCCTGCAGTATCTTTGCATTTGCCAGGGCTGCTCCTTTTTGTGTGTTCCCAAATTTGTAAAATGTTGCCTGCTGATGCGGATTTTCGCCGTATCGCAGTACATGCCCGTTGTTCAGGCTTATCCTTTCTGTTCCCTCATCTTCGTTGAAGTAGTTGAAAATGGCAGCATCGTAGTGCGACGAAACGGTAAATGCATCTCTTGCAAAAGCCTTTCGGTCGTCAACGGAAGACTCACCTTTTTTCTCCTTAAGGAGAGAAAGAAGAGGTTCGTACTGATCTTTTGAAGCAACAATGATCACATCTTTGTAATTTTTTGCTGCAGCCCTGATCAGTGAAATGCCGCCAATATCTATTTTTTCAATGATATCCTGATTCGAAGCTCCTGACGCAACCGTATCCTCGAAAGGATAAAGGTCAACTATCACGAGGTCTATTTCGGGAATGTCGTATTCTTTAAGCTGGTCGATGTCTCCATCATTGTCGCGGCGCGCAAGTATTCCGCCGAACACTTTCGGGTGGAGTGTCTTTACCCTGCCGCCCAGTATTGACGGGTATCCTGTGAGTCCTTCCACGGGTGAAACATTAACTCCAAGTCCTTCAATGAATGACTGAGTCCCTCCTGTGGAGTAGATCTTAACGCCCAGTTGATCCAGAGTGCTGATGATCTCGTTCAGGCCATCTTTGTGGTAAACGGATATCAGGGCACTTTTTATTCTTTTCAAATCGTTCATTTCTATGCTCTTAAATTAATGTCGCAAAAATAAGAAAATAAGACTACTTCACAAGGATACATCATTTATTTATTTTGCCCTTTTTTTTGCGGATTTTGTACACATCTTAAAATACCGCAAAACAAAGTTGGATTATCTCATTTGATAAGGGAAAAACAACGGTTAAGATGTTGTTACTAACGTATCGTTTAAAAATTAGTTGCATAATTTTCCGTTTTTTAGTTCAAGATCCGGAAATTTTCCATGCTTCAGGAATTACTACTTGTTAATATGAGTCTTAAAGTTCACGAAATCAAATATTAAGGAGGTTTTGTTGCCTGTTGATAAGTTTGTTGAAAATTTTAATATTTATTTTTGAAACACCTTTGCCTGTAATTTTTGATTTTCTATATTGGCTTATTGGAAAAATACATATTAAGATCGGTTGTTTTTAGTTACGATAATCTAAAGTCTTGGGAGATCAGGAAAAGAATATAGATCAAATATTTCTGGAAAATGAACGCCTGAAGCGCATGATAAAACGTGTGTCGAAAAGCGCAATGGGAATAATGCGTGCAGGCGGCTCCGAAAACGAATCCGGCCATAGTATTGATTTTCTTCCCATAAGGATATCGTCAATACTGATGGCTTCAAACCCTTTCGAAGAAAAGCTGAATGAGGTGCTGAAGACGCTCGGGGAGTATATTGACGTGAGCAGGGTCTATATTTTCGAGAATTACGACAATAAGCGCAAATTCAGGAACACATACGAATGGGTCGGCCCGGGTGTTTCTGCACAGCGAAGTAATCTCGGTGCCCTTGATTATGAAGATTTTCCTTACTGGAAAAAAATATTGCTCGATAAAGGTTCTATCGTAGTTTCGAACATCAGAGAACAGTTGCCCGAGACATGCTGGGAGATACTTGAGTCGCAGGATATCATTTCGGTACTTGCTTTTCCTTTATGGGTAGATGGGGAATTCTGGGGCTTCATGGGCTTTGACGAATGCAGCTTCGAGCGAGAGTGGATACCGTTTGAAGTAAACATACTTAAAGTAACATCGCGTCTTATCAGTAATGCCATTGAGAACCAGATCGCTCAGTCCGGCATTAAGGAGAATATAAGGCTTCAGGAGTTGTTGCTCAATATATCAAATCTGTTTATCACTTCCGACAGTTTCTCAACCCAACTGGAAAAGGCTCTAAGTGAACTGGGCCGCTTTTTTAATGTTGACCGGGCCTACGTGTATGAAAATTCCGCTGACACGAGTTTTTGCACCTTCCTTTCGGGCTGGTGCGGAAAAGATGTTCAGTCAATCAGGGATAAATTCCAGGTATTGAACTACAGTACCGATCTTCCGGGGTGGCACAATACTCTTCTCGAAAAAGGCTACCTGTATACTGCATTGGAAAAGCAGGATGCAATCATTAACCAAAGCCTTTTTGTGAAAAGAGGGGAGGACATTGCTTCCATGATAGTTTTTCCCATAAAGTCGCAGTATCATTTCTGGGGTTTTATAAGTTTTGATGATTGTAAAACTGCCAGGGACTGGACTTCGCATCAGCGAAATGCACTGGAAACTATTGCCGGGATACTGGCGGGAGCATTCGAACGAAGACAGGTCAATGAAGAGAACCGTCGCAATCATATCAACATACTTAAGATCAACGAACAGCTTAAGGAGAAAGAGGGCTTCCTCTCGCATATTCTCAGTGCTGCTCCTGTCGGGGTAAGTGTTGTCAAGAACAAGAAGATAACATTTGTAAACGACAAAGTTTTAAAGGAGACCGGGTATGTAAAAGATGAGCTTCTGGGACAGGCACCGTCTGTGCTTTATGATTTTGATGAGATAGGTCAGAACAAGGTCGATGAATTCTATGAGTCGATGAAGAAAACAGGCATCGGCACAATGGAGATAACCATTGTCACAAAGGATGGCCGGCGTGTTCCCGTTCATCTTACCGGCTCGCCTGCTTCCTATGACAACGACGGTGACAGTTTCCTGATGATAGCCCAGGATATATCGGAGATAAAAGAAGCACAGCGTGACCTGATAGAAAGTCAGAACAGGATAAAGACGATAATCGAGACAACGATCGATGGTATTCTTATCTGTGAAACACCTGATGTCTTCAACTATGTGAACAAGGCCGGCTCTAACCTGCTCGGTTATTCTATCGAAGAGTTGAACAGTCTTTCTGTTGATGCTATTTTTCCTGATAAAAAAGAGAAACTGAAATTCCTGAAGGCATTTGGTCAGATAGATGAGAAAGATGAGTTCAAGGGGGATATCCAGATCGTTAACAAGCTTGGGGAAAGAGCTTTCCTTGAAGTGTCGGGCACATCTGTGGTGCTTGACAATAAAAAACAGTACTATTTCTCACTCCATGATGTAACAGCACGGATAAAAGACAAAGAGGCCCTGCAGCTTAGCGAAGAGAAGTTCAGGACCCTTACGGAAAATTCACGGGATCACATAATCAGGCTTGACCATAAAGGTAAAGTTCTTTACAGTAACTCATCCTTCCTTGACGAATACGGTTTCACGGCAGAGGATGTGATAGGGAATGTCTTCACTGAAATAACCAATATTCCCGAAGAGTTCAAAAAGGGCCTATGGCCTAAGGTAAAAGATGTGTTGAGGAACGGATTGTCCACAAGTATTGAACTGGTGATGCATTACAGGGGCAGGTATCTTGTTTTCGACTGGACCATCACGCCTGAGACCAATGTTGCAGGTGAGACCAATTCCGTTCTTGTGGTAGGCCGTGATTACACAAGAAGAAAGAAGGTGGAACAGGATCTTCAGGTTGCAAAAGACAGGGCAGAATCGGCAGATAAACTGAAGTCGGCTTTCCTGGCTAACATGAGCCATGAGATACGTACACCGCTGAATGCCATTGTGGGATTTGCCAACTTGCTTAAAGAAGATTTGATAGACGAGGAGGAGAAAGAGGAATACATAAACATCATCAACAAGAGTTCTGATAACCTGATGATGCTGATAAATGACATCATCGACCTGGCTCGTATTGAGAGCGGACAGATGAACCTGCTTCGCAGTGCAGTGGATGTGCATGAAATGCTTAGTGCCATTTATACTGCTTTCAAACAGAGGGCAAAGGCAGAAAAGGGGAATAATGTAAGTATCATTCTTGCCATTCCTGAGAATTCTGGAAAGATGCATATACTTGCAGACGAGAACAGGCTGATACAAATATTTAATAACCTTCTCGGTAATGCCCTTAAGTTCACCAATCAGGGTTATGTTGAATTCGGATATTCAATTTCAGGTGAGTTTATCAGGTTTTATGTGAGGGATACAGGTATCGGTATAGTGCATGAAAAACACAGCATAATTTTTGACCAGTTCAGGCAGGCGGATGAGACGGTATCGAAGAAATACGGTGGGACAGGATTGGGGCTTACCATTTGTAAACGACTTGTTGAAGCCATGGGCGGTAAGATAGGACTGTTGTCGGAACCGGGTGAGGGTGCAGAGTTTTACTTTAATATACCTTTGGTTACAGTGGATGAGGAGGACCTTCCTGAGGCCAAAAAAGATGAAGAGGAGAAAGAAAAAGTGATGGTTGTGCATCAGGTAGAACCGGACAGAAAATACGAATGGCCCGATAAGATGGTGCTTCTTGTGGATGACAACAGCAGTGCCCATCTGCAGCTTCGAAAATATCTGGAAAAAACAGGTGTGACAGTTATCTCTGCCCGTACAGGGAAATCTGCCCGTGAACTTCTGCGGAAAAGAACGGACATAAACATGGTCCTCATGGATGTTCAGATGCCCGGACTGGAGAGCGAGAGTTTTGTGCAGGAGATAAAAAATGAGGGAATAAGTGTTCCGATAATTGCGCAGACCCCCGAGGGAATAATGAATGACAAGGAAGAGATACTGAAAGCCGGATTTGATGAGTTGGTTCTGAAACCAATTAACAGGGATGACCTGCTAAACAAGATGGACAGGTTCCTGCATAAATAGTTCTCAGGTCTTTATCGAGAAATTACTGAACCCGAAATTCGGCACATCATGAACAATGAACTCGTCGACCCTTGCCATTGACGGGCCTTTGCGGACATCAGTCATAAAACGATAAACGTTATCGTTTTCCCCTTCCGCATCTATCTCAACCCTTCCGTCGTACATATTCCTTACGTACCCTTTTATGTCATGTTCCTGCGCCTTCTTTGAAACGTAATAGCGAAATCCGACACCCTGGACCCTGCCGTCAACAATTATTCGTACCCGTTTCATGTTGCTCAAATTAAATTTATGTTAGTTTCGAAAAGTAA
>JALVJU010000341.1 GCA_027034005.1 Marinilabiliaceae bacterium | reverse complement strand
AGGTATCCTCCGGCAGGTTCTATCGATACAACAGGCGCAGCTTTTTCTCCTGTCATGATGTCTTCGCCCCAGTAAATTCCGTTAAGCCATATTCCGTCCCATGCAGGGCGCGGCACCTCATAAGGATAGGGATAGGCATAATCATTTATCTTTTTCAGGCGGTTTCCCAGCTTCAGCATGTATCCGGCATAATCCGGTTCGGCATCGGGGATCTTCCATCCCATATCGGCAGCCATGAGGAAATCCGGGATCCAGCCGTCGATGGTGTTGCTGGCCCACTGAACGGCAAAGATGCCCGTAAAGTTTGGATGTTCTTTCCCCAACACGGCCCAGCTGTAAAGGTTGGTCAATGCTCCCTTAAAAGAGTTTTTGCTGTACGGCTTGTGGTTGGTCCCAGAGCCGCCGGCCATGAAAACACGTTCTTTGCATCCAGGCTGTAACAATTCTTTCAGCCCCTGGTTGTCCAGTTCTTCAGTGTCTTTTGTGATCCTGCTTCCGTATTTCCACAGGCACCTTACAATTTTCTCCTTGTAATCTTGCGGAGTCGGCGGGGCATCGCTCCAGACCAGGAGGTCAGGATCCATGTTATGTTTTGCAGCAACATCCAGCGCGACAGGAATGATCCTGGCGAAATGTTCGGCCTGTTGTTCTTTTTTCAGGCGTACCTCATCGAGACCGAGATGCACCATAGGCACATTAAAAACAGGGAATATCTCATCATACATCGCATGAAGCAGTTTGTATGTTTCGGGATTGTTGATGTCGAGATTTGCTTTGCGGATATGGTAAAAACCCGGCCAGTAATCCTGTTGTATCCCGCCCTGTATCAGTTCGGGATAGAATCTCTTTTTTGATTCTATGTGCCCGAGGGATTCTATCTCAGGGATAACAGTCAGCCCGTATCTTTTGCCGTAAGATACCAAGTCCGAGAGATCGTCAAAGGTGAGTGCATAAGGGTTGTCACTGCCAATGGGCAGCCGGTTGAAGCGGAATGCGTTCAGTTCGTCATCTCCTTCGCGGATTATCAGAAAATTCAGTTTGAAAGCCGAGCATATCCGGATAACTCTTTTTATCTGCGACGCAGAGTAAGGAGCCCTGCCCGTGTCGAGCATGTAGCCCCGGTAGGGATAGTCGGGCCAGTCGGTTATCGCAAGCCCGGGCACCGAGGCTTTTCCATCCCGGTCTTTTTGTGCAAGCTGGGCGAGGGTCATCAAGCCCCACAACAGGCCTTTTTGAGTGTTTGCTGTTATCCGGATCTTGTTCCTGTCAATGTTCAGGGAGTATGCTTCATCATCCTTGCTCTGCGTCAGGTCTTCTGCTTCAGGAACCCTTACTTTCGAACTGATAACAATGAAGTATCCTGTGCTGTTTTTATCCTGAGATCTTTTGAATCTCAATCCGGTAAGATGTGTGAAGTTACTGATAAGGTCATCTGTTCCTGGGGAGTGGGTGATCGTCAGGTCATCAGTCCAAATAAAGATATCACTTTTCAGCGTTACCGACTGTGGTACGGGCAGCAGGTTCCGGATAAATGTACTGTCCTGAATGGCATTCTTCTTTGCAAAAATGCTTATCGTAAAAAATGTCAGAAAGAATAAAACCAGAGAAATACGCATTGCAACAAAATTTGGTTATACTTTAATGAAGATCTTATGTTTGTACAGTAATCTCAGCAACAGCAGGGATAATCCTACCGATACGATGTTGAGCGCGAGATAAGCGAGGTCTTTGCCAAGAAGATCAGCGATGTCGCCTTCGGTGAAGCGTCTTGCCAGGTCGTTGAAATCCATCACGTTCCTTGCAAGGTAAATGGTTATGGGGTTGACGCCTATCCACACAAATATTGTTATCCATTTTTTAAAATGCATAATGTCGATGAGCCAGTAAAAGATCCCCATCAGCATGAAACTGTATCCGCCTGCAACAAGCACGTATGTTGGTGTCCATATCTTCTTTATGATCGGCATCTGTATCGACCACAGGTATCCAGCAATGACCATGATCAAACCGCCCCCTACAAGGTAGTAAACCCGTTTTTTGTCGGTGATGGACTTGTTTACAAGTATCAGGGATGCGAACACGCCGAGCAAGGCACTTACGGTTGCGGGAAACGTGCCGAGTATGCCGCAGTTGTCCCATGTGCCATCATGCTTTGCTCCCGGCAGGTAATGCTGATCGATGTACATTGCCCAGTGTGCATCAGGGGAAACAGAAGGATGTCCCACGCCGGGAACGGGCACAAAACTGAGCAGTATCCAATATCCGATGAGCACGGCAGCAGAGATGATCGCCAGTCCCCGCTTTTTGAAGTTCAGGAAAAGTATGGATGCAATGAAATATGTGAATGCTAGACGGGGAAGCACACCGACTATCCGCATATCGGGCCAGTGATGCTTAAATCCGCCGTAATACAGGATACCCAGTGCCCATAAAAGTATGAAACGCCTGAAAATACGTATGTATGCCTTCTTCTTGTCTGCACTGCTAATGATGCGGGATAGGGAAAAAACAATTGACATCCCCATGACAAATTCGAACAGGGGGAAGATGAGGTCGTAAAAATGAAAACCTTCCCACTGGCAGTGTTCGAACTGTGGCAACAGAACTTCCTGCATGCCGGGACTGAAAAGTTTTACAACTGCCATTCCCAGTCCTGTACCGCCTATTAGCCAGAACATGTCGAAGCCTCGTAGAACATCGACTGATACGATCCGTTTATTTTTTGTTTCCATAAAATTGAATTTTAATAGGTTATGCAAAGTAAGGAAAATAACATTTTTTAACATGTGGAAAATTGATCATTTGTAGTATTTAGTTGATAACCCAAATCCGCAAGTGATTTTATTAAAAATATTAAATAACTTGCGGATATAAGGGATAATATGCTACATGGAAGAAAACGGCAGTTTCATGTAAATCTGTTTTGCATTGGCAGTGCTTTTGTTTAATTTTATTTTTTATAAACCGCAACAGGTCGTTGGCCGTAAAATAACTTAGTGTCTTTGGCGGTAAAACATAAACGTATGAATGCAAAGAACATACTTATAACAGGAGGAGCCGGATTTATAGGTTCGCACGTTGTGAGATTATTCGTGAACAAATATCCGGACACCGAGATAGTGAACTTAGATGCCCTGACCTATGCGGGAAATCTTGAAAACCTTACAGATGTTGATAAGGCACCAAACTACAGGTTCGTAAAAGGTGACATTACCGATGAAGCATTTATTGATGATCTGTTCTGGAAAAATGATTTCGACGGAGTGATACACCTTGCTGCCGAGTCGCATGTCGACCGTTCGATAGAAGACCCACTCTCTTTTATCCGTACCAACATTGTAGGCACGGTGAACTTGCTGAATGCTGCAAGAAAGCACTGGAAAGACGATATGGAGAACAAGCTCTTCTATCACATATCCACTGATGAGGTTTACGGTTCCCTTGGGGAAACAGGATTCTTCACAGAGGAGACATCTTACGATCCACGAAGTCCCTACTCAGCCTCCAAGGCAAGTTCCGACCACCTGGTGAGGGCATACCACCACACCTACAAGATGCCGGTGGTGATTTCAAACTGTTCGAACAACTACGGGCCGAACCAGTTCCCCGAAAAGCTGATACCGCTGGTGATAAACAACATCAAAAAGATGAAACCGATCCCGGTGTATGGCAAAGGCGAGAATGTGCGTGACTGGCTTTACGTGGTCGATCATGCCAGGGCGATAGATATGATATTCAACAAAGGCAAAGCAGGTGAGACATACAACATCGGCGGTAACAACGAGTGGAAGAACATTGACCTTATCAAAGTGATGTGCAAAATACTTGATCGCAAACTTAACCGCGAGCCGGGCACTTCAGAAGGCCTGATAACTTTCGTGAAGGATCGTGCCGGACACGATCTGCGCTATGCCATCGATTCATCAAAACTGATGAAAGAACTAGGCTGGGAACCGTCGCTGCAGTTTGAGGAGGGAATTGAAAAAACCATCGACTGGTACCTTAAGAACGAGAAATGGATGAACAATGTCATTGACGGTACTTAGGGTTTGCTGAAAAAGTATTTTGCCGCCATTAAAATGTTGAAAACCTGTGATATAAGTTGAAAACTTAGAGGGCAAAAAGTTTCTAAAGTGCAATGTTATAGTTATTTTACTATCAAAAAGTTTG
>JALVJU010000340.1 GCA_027034005.1 Marinilabiliaceae bacterium | reverse complement strand
TTCGATAAAGGAATTATCCCGGAAGGTTCAAAAGAAAGGGAATGGATACTGAACAAACAGAAGGAGATAAAGAAAAAACTCAAGAAAGCCGAAGATGCCGGGATGCCGGTGTATGCTTTTACCGATGTCCTTGTCCTTCCTACACTGATACTTGAGAAATACAAAGACCAGCTTGTAAAACAGACGGAAAACAGTAGCGGGTTCAATGCCATTCACGGCAAGCTTGTTCCTGACATCAACCGACCTTTGACCCAAAAACTAATACGCATCCAGATAGATGAGCTTTTCAAGACTTTCCCGGAACTGGACGGCCTTGTCATCCGTTTTGGTGAGACATATCTTTTCGACACGCCCTACCACTCCGGCGGCAATCCCGTCCCTGGACAAGGCAAGGAAAGCATCGAAGGCCATGTAAAAATGATAAACATTCTCAGGGACGAAGTTTGTGTGAAAAGGGACAAAAAGCTATTTTACCGCACATGGGATTTTGGCAATTTCTTCCACACCAACCCTGAAGTTTACAATGCAATAACCGACAGGATTGAACCACACAAGAACCTTGCATTTTCGATAAAATACACAAAGGGCGATTTTCACCGACTAACCCCGTTTAACCCCACCCTTGGAATCGGCAAACACAATTACATTGTGGAATACCAGTGCCAGCCGGAATACTATGGAAAAGGAGCCCATGCCGACTATCTTTTCAACGGAATGCTAAACGGTTTTGAGGAGTACTCACAAATCATGAAGCCGGGAGAAAAAACAAGCATCAAGAACCTGACAGACGATCCGAAATTCATAGGACTATGGACCTGGTCAAGGGGCGGTGGCTGGCAGGGACCGTATATTAAGAACGAACTGTGGTGCGACCTTAACGCATTTACGGCCGTTGACTGGGCAAATAACACCTCTCTTTCTGAGAACGATGTCATAAAAATGGCTGCCAAAAAAATCGGAGTTATGCCAAGGAGTGTTGACGATTTCATAAAACTTGCCCACCTATCACCAAAGGGCGTCGTGCGCGGACACTGCAGTTTGATAGATATCACCAAAGCAAATTTCAATGTATGGTGGATGCGTGACCATTTCATGTCCGACATGTCGGTACTTAACCCGTTTTTCGATTATGCCATAAAGTATAATAAAGTTGAAGATGTCATCAATGAAAAGAAAGATGCTGTCGATATCTGGAGAGAGATCGAACTGTTGTCTGCAAAAATAAAGATGAAGGACCCGGAAGATGAAAAATACCTTATAGTATCGGCAACATACGGCAGGATAAAATATGAGATTATCGAAAAAGCTTTTACCGTTGTACTGCTCGGATACCTTGGCGACAAAACGGGAAAGTACGACAAACCAAGGATACGGCAGGCATTAAAACAATACGACAAACTATGGAGTGATTGGAAAAAGCTTAAAGAAGACAACCCCTCATGTGCCACCATTTACTATCCCTATGCTTTCAGTATTGACAGTAAAGGGGTATCCGGAGACATCGAACACGGATTGATAACAAGAATAAATAAGTATCGAAAAATAGTCAACTAAAAAACTATTGCCATGAATAATACACTGACCGCATTAATCATGATCTTCACCATGGCATTCAGCACACTGAAAGCACAGCAAGAAACTATAAAACTATGGCCTGACGGAGTTCCCGGCGCCATTGAGAACAGCAGTTACACAGAAGAAGCCGTAGAAGGAAAAGACGGCATAACAAGGGTTTTCAGGACAAAAGACCCTGAACTTATCGTTTTTCCTGCGCCAAAAGATATTGCTACCGGAACAGCAATCATAATCTGCCCGGGGGGAGGATACCACATTACCGCCATCGACCACGAAAGAACAAAAGTCGCACAGTGGCTGAACAAGATCGGGATCACTGCTTTTGTACTTAAGTACCGCCTGCCCTCTGATAAGATAATGGAAAATAAGAGCATAGGGCCTTTGCAGGATGCACAAAGTGCCATGCGTATAGTCAGGCAAGATGCTAAAAAGTGGAACATCAAAGCGGACAGGATTGGCATCATGGGATTCTCAGCCGGCGGGCGCCTTGCCTCTACCCTCTCGACACATTATCTTGAAAATGTTTATCCTGTAAAAACAAAGGTTATCGCAAAGCCCGATTTTTCGATACTGCTTTATCCTGTGATCTCAATGGACCCGCAGGTCACCCATATGGGGTCACGGACATACCTTCTTGGCAAAAACCCGACAAAAGAACTGGAGCAGCACTTCTCAAACGAACTGACAGTTGACAAAGAAACACCGATGGCATTCATTGCCCTTGCCGGTGACGATAAAGCCGTACCGGTTATGAACAGCATAAGCTACTTTCTTGCACTGAAAAAATATGATATTCCTGCCGAGATGCATATATATGAAAAGGGCGGGCATGGATTCGGCCTGAAAAAAATAGACAGCACAACATCTTTCTGGACAGAAGACTGTGAACACTGGCTCCGAATGCATAAACTGATAAAACAATCTTAGTAAAAATTATCCCTTCCCAATAAACCCAAACCATGAAAAAGAAAAATATTTTCCTGTATGTTTTAATTTCATTTATCGCCCTTTCATGCAGCCCACACAAAAAAGAGCAGCGTCCGAACATAATCTTCGTACTGGCCGATGACCTTGGTTACGGTGACGTTTCCTGCTTCAACGATAGCTCAAAGATACCTACCCCCAACCTTGACAGAATGGCTGCCGAAGGAATACGCTTTACCGACATGCACACATCATCGTCGGTGTGTACTCCCACAAGGTACGGAATACTTACAGGCCGGTACAACTGGCGCTCAGGCATCAAGCAGGGAGTACTGTCAGGATATTCAGAAGCCCTTATTCCCGAAACGAGGACTACAGTCGCTTCGTTACTAAAAAAAGCCGGATACACCACAGGATACATCGGGAAGTGGCACCTTGGCTGGAACTGGACAAAGGACAGCACCGGAAAAGTTGATTTCTCAAAGCCCGTTACCCACACCCCCAACGACCTGGGGTTCGATTATGCATACGGGCACTGTGGCTCCCTCGATATGCCCCCATACGTTTATGTCGAGAACGGTATGCCTACCGCCATTCCCGATTCAGTGATCCCCAGGCACGGCGGGTACGCATTTTACAGATCCGGCCCTATCGCCCCGGATTTCAAGATGGAAGATGTTACGCCAAATTATTTCCGTCATGCAATTAATTTTGTAAAGGAACATGCGAAAGAAGAAAAGCCTTTTTTCCTGTACCTGCCTATTCCCTCGCCCCACACCCCGATCATACCCACAAAAGAGTGGCAGGGTAAAAGCGGCCTGAATCCCTACGGCGATTTTGTGATGATGATAGATGATTACATGGGCAAATTTCTTAAAACCATTAAAGATGCTGGGATAGAAGACAACACACTCATCATCTTCACATCGGACAACGGCTGTTCGCCACAGGCAAGGTTTGATGTATTGCTTGCAAAAGGCCATGACCCGAGTTATGTTTTCCGCGGATACAAAGCCGACATCTTTGAAGGCGGGCACAGGGTCGCCTACATCGCCAGGTGGCCTAAAATAATTCCCAAAGGAACTGTTTACGGCAAAACAACCTGCTCCACGGACCTCATGGCAACAGTGGCCGACATTGCAGGTGTTAAGCTTCAAGATAACGAAGGAGAGGACAGCTACAGCCTGCTGCCAATTTTCAGAAACCCGGTAAACCCGGATTACAAAAGGGATTACACGATACACCACTCCATCAACGGAAGCTTCTCAATACGTAAAGGAGACTGGAAGCTGGAGCTTTGTCCGGGTTCCGGTGGCTGGTCGGACCCAAGGCCAATGAAAGCGATTAAAATGGGACTTCCTTCGATACAGCTTTACAACCTTACTGAAGATATCGGAGAAAAAAACAATGTTTACGACAAATACCCTGGAAAGGTAAAAGAACTGTACAACCTGTTGATGAAATGTATTGATAACGGACGAAGTACTCCGGGCACACCTCAAAAGAACGACCCATCGCTGAACGGAGAATGGCCGCAACTAAAAAAGGTTGAAGAGTTGAAACAGTCAAAGTATATCGAAAAGTTATAAAGTTGGAAAGTTCAAAAGTTGAAAGGGGAATTACAAAAGTCCTTTTATGAATGAGAAACCGGAATCTGCCAGCCATGCCAGCAAAAAAGACCAAA
>JALVJU010000339.1 GCA_027034005.1 Marinilabiliaceae bacterium | reverse complement strand
TTCGTTCCCAGAAAAAACATTCTTATACTCTCCTAAAATATCAACATTAATTTCATCTCCATTATAGACAAATAAAGTTAACCCTGCACCATGTCCTTTAGAAAACTTAATAGCATAGATACCCATGCTGTCCGATTTATTAGTATTGCTAAAACTAAATTGGTTATTAGAAATACTTGTAGAATCGATCAAGCTTTCTGTTCTGTCAAAATTCACTTTATAGAGATACGCTTACGGAATACCGGCAACTTCAATTTTGGCATTTACAGTCCAGTGCTTTTCAGTGTTGTTACAACTGTACAACATTAGTATAGTAAGGATAATAACAAAACCGTTAAGCTTCATTAAACTAAATCCATACTTATTATTAAACAGGTCAGTATCAGCAATTTTCTTTTTTATTTTTTTCAAATCCATTTTATTGATCTTTAATTATCACAAACATAGTCTTTTCTGTTCAATGAGAATAATTCCTGATACAAAAGCACCCATGTGGGGATAAACAGGAGTGATCAGCTACTATCCAAATTCTTCTTTAATCCCCGTTCTTCTTATCCCTGATCTTTTCATTAAAACCTATCCCGTACTCTTTCAGTTCCGCGAGTATCGGTTCATAGATCTCTTTAAAATTGGGGATATGCAAACCGGTGACATTCAGTTTTCCTGTCAAATAAAGTTTAACAGCCATTGCCAGAGGCAGCCCTACAGTCCTCGACATCGCGGTATCCTCTTCATTCCTGCCCTCAACAACCAACGATGATGTCAGCTCTTTCTTGCTCCTCTTCCCCTTTTCGCGATAGATAAACTTATGCCACATGACGATCATATCACGGTCTTCCGGCTTCAGATGCCATTTCTTCATCAGTATATGCTGAAGTGCCTGTGCAGGGGTCGCCTTTTTCAGTCCCAGCTTTTTATCGGAAAAAAGATCAAGACAATCAAGTTTCTCGATGATGTCAGAATCCTGATCAATATGCATATAGTGGAACAGCTTTGTACGCACTGAATCCGACGGGTGATAGTACAGGAATGAGTTCACAAACTCGCGGTAAGTCATATCCTCGGTATTTTCCATGTAATACGTATCATCAGTCATCCCAAGCTGAACGAAGACATTCCATGCACGGCAAAAACCGGGGCGGCGAAGTGTGCCGCGATAAACAGTAGGCACGCCTTCAAGGTGATACTGTTTGATGTATTTTAGCGAATCGCGGTTGGCATATCCCTCGAACCTGCCGTATCCCTCTATCTCTATCAGTTCCGTGCGGCGGAAGAGGCGGTTGTATGGAATATATTTATACTTACCCTCCTGAATGAACTTGGCCGGCCCTCCCTGGCCTGCAACCACAACATTTCGAGGATTCCAGGTAAACTTGTAGTGCCACGGGTTGTCATCAGAGTCAGGTGCGATAAGGCCTCCCGTAAAGGATTCAAAATCGAGAAGTTTATGTCCGGCTTCTTTGATCCTGTCGATGATGTTCATTGCCGACATGTGGTCAATACCCGGGTCTAGGCCTGTTTCGTTAAGGAACAGCAATCCTTTTTGTTCTATCTCACCGGCCAGTTCACGCATCTCATCCGACTCATACGAAGCAGTGAACAACGACCTGCCAAACTTCAGACATGTCCTGGCAACCTCGATATGAAAACGTGCCGGCAAAAGAGAAACCACCACATCGGACTCTTCGACAAGCTTTTCTCGTTTATCAACATCAAAGAGGTCAAATTTCACGACCTTTGTTCCGGGAGATACTTTTTTTCTGATGACAGATATGTTCTTATCTGCCACTGTCAGTGACCAGTTGTACTGAGATGTTTGTTGCTCAAGATATTTAATAAGTTGAGCAGCCGACATGCCGGCCCCGATAATCAGTATTTTTTTCATAGTTTAAGTCCCTCAATTCTTTCTGTCTTTCGTCAGAAATAGGTTCAATCATTAATCTGATTTTCATAAAGTGAGGGACTCTTGCTATCCCCCCACAGGGGGGGACTAAAGGGGGGGCTTTTTTACTCCACGTAGTCCCTCAGATATTCAAAATATTTTGTAAGCTTACCATCTTTAGCAATGGTAGCCCTTTTTATCACCTCATCGCCGTCAGTTCCTATCAGATGCGGCAAGACACCACTGATAAGCTGCTCTCCGAATTCACGGGATGCATCAACAGGCAACTCACCCGGGAGGGTATCCACAGCCATCACTGTGACATTCTTCTCGTCAGAGAATGGCGGCTTCTCTTCTTCACTCCACGGGTCGTAGTCGTAAACCGGCTCATCAATGGTGCATGCCCTGACAGTTGACGGAATGGAACCCTTTATGTCGCAAGTGATATCGGCGATAACCTTTATCCTGAAATCATCCTTTTTCATGTCCTCATTCTCGAACAGAACAGGGGCATTGGGATCCCAGTAAGCTGCAGAGATCAACATATCCGTAACAGGGATGAAACGCCGGAAATTATTTTCATACTCACCGGGATGTTTGAAAAAGTGCATCAGGTCGAAATCATCTCCATTCTTACGCTTGTTGTAATCACCCGGTTCAAGCTGAACGTAAACAGCACCATCGGTCTTCTCACCTTTCAGGTACTCATCAACACTCAATCTTTTCACACCGGCTTCCTCCAGTATCTCGATAACACCGTTGGCAACCCTTCCGTTACCGGTAACAGCTATACGCACCGGAGGTATCTCAACTTTCTTCAACTCCTCTTTCAGTTCCTTCAAGTCATAACACTGATTTGCAGGTTTCAGATCGTAGAGTTTATATCTTTTCCCATAAGTCAGAAGGCCGTTGTATGCTCCCACAAGCCCTGCAAAGTGTCCAAAACCTATCAGGCGGAAACCTTTCTTATCCGTCAAAACCTCATAATCTATTAACCGGATATTCCTTTTCAATACTTCCCGCAAAAGGTCACGGTTGTAAGGCTGTTTCTTGATAGTATGCGAGAAAAAGAAGTACGTCTTGTCTGCTATCAGTTTATCTTTCGGAACCTCCTTCACCCCCATCAGCACATCACAATCCGAAACATCTTCAACAACAGAGACACCTGCATTTCTGTACTCATCATCAGTGAAACACCTTACATCACTTGACTGCGCAACCACTTCAACTTCCGGATACATCTCCATCAGCCGTTTACACTGTTCGGGGATCAATGGCACCCTCTTATCGGGCGGGGTCTTCATCTCTCTAATCAAACCTATTTTTAATACTGCCCCCCTCTTATCCCCCCTAAGGGGGGAAGATGATAAGTTATTTTTGTCGTCTTGTTTAATCATGGTATATGTAATTTTTATCTTGTGAAATCACAAGATAAAAAACTTGAACAAATTTCCCGACAAGTATGAAACATTTATATTAATCAACTTTAAAATTCTCCCCGCATCTAAACATATCATTTAACTTTACTTCACCTCCCCTCAGGGGAGGCCGGCCCGCCTGCCTGGCTGTGCAGTCAGACAGGCCTGACCACGGCAGTCAGATTTACCTGGCTACGCAGTTATATCTATCTGGCTACACAGCTAGACAGACAGGCAGTAGGGGCTTTTAGATATCAAACTTTATCCCCTGTGCCAGCGGAAGGTCAGTACCATAGTTGATGGTATTTGTCTGACGCCGCATGTATGCTTTCCACGCATCCGAGCCGGACTCACGCCCTCCGCCTGTATCTTTCTCACCGCCGAATGCACCGCCAATCTCAGCTCCCGAAGTACCGATATTGATGTTTGCAATACCGCAATCGGAACCCTCGACTGACAAGAACCTCTCCGTTTCAAACAAATTGGTGGAGAACATTGCAGATGACAATCCCTGCGGTACCAAGTTGTGCAATTCTATCGCTTCATCCAGTGTCTTGTATTTTAGCAGATACAGCAGAGGTGCAAATGTCTCCTCCTGAACAACCTCAAAATGGTTCTCTGCTTCGGCAATGGCAGGCACAACATAACATCCCGACTCGTAACCGTCGCCTTCGAGCACATCTCCTCCGTACAGAACTTTTCCGCCTTCCACACCTATCCTTTCAAGGGCGATCTGATATGTTTCAACAGCACTCTTGTCTATCATCGGCCCAACATGGGTTTCAGAATTGAGCGGGTGGCCGATCTTTAAGCTCTTGTACACACCTATTAATTTATCCCTGAAGTTATCGTAAACAGATTCATGGATGATCAGGCGGCGTGTTGAAGTGCATCGCTGCCCCGTAGTTCCAACTGCACCGAA
>JALVJU010000338.1 GCA_027034005.1 Marinilabiliaceae bacterium | reverse complement strand
CTTGATCATTTTGTGAAAGGTAACGATCTTGATAAACTTAGTGAAGAGGATAAGTTCATAATGGCGGGTTTGATGAAACTGGCTGCCGAGGTTGTCCTTATACCTGACAATGAAAAGATGGAAGCTTTTCATCCGAGGGTTGCAATGCATTCAACATATTCGTTCATGGAACTTGATAACGACTTGAAGAATGCACTAGATAAACTATACATTAACTATTATTATCAGCGTCATGAGGAGCTTTGGAGGGATGAAGCATTGAAGAAACTGCCTTATCTTATCAATGCCACGCGTATGCTTGTTTGTGGTGAAGATTTGGGTATGATACCATCCGTGGTTCCGGAAGTGATGCAGAAGCTTAAAATACTGAGTCTGGAAGTTCAGAGGATGCCAAAAAATATGGATGTTGAATTTGCCGACCCAAAAGATGCACCCTATCTGTCTGTTTGCACAACATCGACACACGATACATCGACTATTCGCGGCTGGTGGGAGGAAAACAGGGAACTGATACAACGGTACTACAACCATCAGCTGGGCTTCCAGGGTGAGATGCCGTACTTTGCCGAGCCATGGGTTTGCATGGAAATAATCAATCAGCATTTGCAGTCTCCTGCAATGTGGACTATCTTCCCGTTGCAGGACTTGCTTGCCATGAGTGGTGAACTAAGAAGTGAAGATACATATAATGAACAGATAAATATTCCGGCCGACCCCCGCCATTACTGGCGTTACAGGATGCATCTGTTTATTGAAGATATGCTGGAAGCGGATGATTTCAACAGGACAATTAATCTGATGGTTAAGAATTCAGGCAGGTAGTGTTTTTTCAATGCGAATTTTGTTATTTTTACTTGATTTATATACATCTTTTAATAAAGGCTTTGTTTTTTAAAACATTTATAATGAAAAAGTATTTGTTCGTTTTATTGTTGTCTATTGCTGTGATGTCCATTAAGGCCCAGGTCAAAGGGCATAGCATTAAGGATACAACTATAGAGAACAGGTACGAGCCGGTGTCGGATACAATTGAGGCGGGCTCCCTGTTTGATAGTGATGCCCCTCTGGATATAACTTTGATAAGTGATTTTACTTCATTTATGAAACCAAAGTATGATGATAAATACCTTCCTGCAAAACTAATAGTACACTTGCCTTCGAATGATTCAATAGTAAAGAATATAAGAATAAAGACAAGGGGCAAGTCAAGGAAAAGAATGTGCAACTTTCCTCCAATAAAACTCAACTTCAAGACAGATCCGATAAAAGATCCGGAACTTAAGGGGTTTAACAAGGTCAAGATGGTAACGTTTTGTAAAGCAAGTTCCATTTATAATGAATATATCCTGAAGGAATACCTTATTTACAAACTTTATAATGCCATAACCGACCTAAGTCTGAAGGTAAGGTTGTTGAAAGTAGATTATGAAGACACGGGAAAGAAGGGAATGAGGCATTCGAGGTACGGGTTTGTGATAGAACCGGTAAAAGCATTGGCCAAAAGAGTGAATGCAGTGGAGATAGGCTCTAAAGTAGTCCGGTACCATGAGCTTTACCAGCTTGCCGCCGACAGGGTTGCTTTGTTCAACTATATGATAGGCAATACCGACTGGTTGTTTTCCAACAGTCATAACATTAAATTTATTAGAATTCTCGATGTTAATGCTCCGGGTGCTGTCCCCATACCGTATGATTTTGATTTCTCAGGCTTTGTTAATGCCGACTATGCTGCCCCGCAGGAATGGAGTTATGTTGAAAACATCAGGGAAAGGGATTACATGGGCACATGCCGTGACACACCCGAGAATTTCGAAAAACTAAAACAGGAATTTCTTGCTGCGGAACAGAAGATATATGATATCATTATGGGATTTGAGCAGATTCCGGAGAAGGAAAGGAAAAGACTTAAATGGTATATTGAAGATTTTTATAAAGAGTTGAAATATAATAATGCATTTAAGGTCATAACAACTAATTGCAGAAAACCTTATTAATAATATTATGAATAGTATTTTTATTTTACCTGAGAGTACCCAGGAGATCTTTATCAGGCTTCTTATCAACATATTTGTTCTCTTCATACTGCTAAGGTTTATCTATTTTCCTTATAATGGAAAAAGAAAAATGTATTTT
The DNA here is from genome assembly GCA_027034005.1 of Marinilabiliaceae bacterium. Classification (GTDB taxonomy): domain Bacteria; phylum Bacteroidota; class Bacteroidia; order Bacteroidales; family Marinilabiliaceae; genus JAADEM01. The sequence continues at coordinate 9,801 of JALVJU010000338.1, read as the reverse complement.
ACCTATTACCTGATCGGGATAATGATATTCATTATTTCTGCATTCCTGGGAATGGTAAACATACAGATGGGCTTTGCACTAGGCCTGTTTGCCGTGTTCAGTATAATCCGGTACCGCACACCGCCTATTGAAATTAAAGATATGACTTATCTCTTTCTGGTCATAGGTGTTGCTGTTGTCAACGCTTTGGTGCATTTCACTGTATTTTGGAGGGGTATAATAATTTCCAATATTGTTATTCTGCTTAGTACTTATCTTTTGGAAAAACACAAGCCTAAAAAAACGGTATTGCGGAAACAGGTGGTTTACACTCCTATTGATTTTTCAATTGTTAACAATGTTGATAAGCTGAAAGAAGAACTGGAGTCGATATTCAATATGCCATTGATAAAGGTTACGGTAGAAAAGATCAATATTGCAAAAAACGAACTTACCGTAATAATTTATTACAAGGTCACTGATGATAAAAAAAGTATTAACAATGTTAACAGTAAGATAATTTATACGAAGTGAGTTCTTAAAAAAAATAATTGTTTGTATTCTTTTATCTATTTTTGTGCAAACTTCTTCACGGAGTATAATTTAACATAACATTGACATATTATTAAATGAAGAGAGTAGGTGTAATATTGGCAGGGGGAAGCGGAGTCCGTTTTGGCAGTCATAAGCCAAAACAGTTTATGAGAATAGCAGGCAAGAGGATTATTGAACACACCCTCAATATATTCGAAATGTCCGGCTTTATTGATGAAATAGCCGTTGTTACCAACCCCGGTTATGTTGACGAGATAGAGGAGATTGTGAATAACAATTCACTAAAAAAGGTGAAAAAGATATTGTTGGGAGGGAAAACACGAAATGACTCCAGTTTGTCGGCCATAAAATCATACTGGAACGAGCCGGACAGGAATGAGATTTTTCTGATTTTTCATGATGCCGTGAGGCCCTTTGTCTCGGAACAGATACTGGCTGATACAGTAACGGCTTTGAATAAGTTTAATGCGACTGATGTCGGTATTCCTAGCACTGACACTATAATTGAAGTTGAAAATGATAAGATAGTTAATATTCCCGACAGAAGCAGGTTGAGAAACGGGCAAACCCCCCAGGCATTCAAGTTAAGTGTAATAAAGAAAGCTTATGATCTTGCCGGTAAGGATCCGGACTTTAAAGCATCTGATGATTGCGGTGTTGTACGCACATACCTTTCCGATGAAGATATTTACGTTGTAAAAGGTGATGAAACAAACATCAAAATAACTCATGAACTAGACCTTTTTATTTCAGACAAGATATTCCAGCTAAGGCATAAGGAATTTTTTGGGAAATCGGATCTTTCATTACTAAAAGATAAAGTAATTGTCATCTTTGGAGGCAATAACGGTATTGGCGCAGCAACAGCTGCTATAGCCGAAAAATTTGGCGCAAAAGTTTTTCGTTTCAGCAGGTCATTTAACGGAGTGAATATCAAGAAAAGATCAGATGTGAAAAGATCGCTGAAAAGTGTTTATAAAGAGTGCGGCAGTATAGATTATGTTGTAAATACTGCAGCGGTCCTTTACAAGCAGCCGTTAAAAAATATGGATTATTCTGATACTTTTGAAACTTTGGATATTAATCTGAAAGGGGCAATAATTGTTGCAAAAGAGAGTTTTCCTTATCTGGAGAGGACGAAAGGTCATTTGTTGAACTATACTTCAAGTTCTTATACGCGGGGAAGAGCTTTTTATTCAGTTTATTCGGCTACCAAATCTGCAATTGTAAACCTGACACAGGCTCTTGCCGAAGAGTGGGAAAGCAGCGGGGTCAGGGTCAACTGTATTAATCCGGAGAGGACAAAAACCCCCATGAGGGAGCGTAATTTCGGAATTGAACCGGAGGATACACTGCTGAAGCCTGAAGATGTTGCAGCAGAATCATTAAACACCTTGCTGCAGGATTATACGGGACAAGTTATATATGTGAAGAGGATAAAAAAGGCCTGAACGAAAGCAGAGCCTGCTCGCAAGCATGGGGCAATCTTTATTTTTCAAAAGTTTCCATTATGTCGGCAATGCGGGCCGAAATATTGCCGTCCACCAAACCTACGATCTGATCACTTATTTTTTTTCTTTGTTCTTCTTTGTTTTCAGGATGTCTTAACTCATTCTCAACCAAAAGGCGAAGCTCATTGAACGAATAGGCTGCAACGCCTACATCTTTAAAAATGCTCATGTTTTGGTCCATCCTTTTGCGTATTTTGGACTTGAAGATGCGATAAGTTAATCTGTATTTCACATCACGGTTTACTATTACCGGTTTGTTCAGGGCTGCAAACTCGAATATAGCCGATGACTCATCGGAGATCATAATGTCTGATGCTGACATGAAAGGTATTAGACTGAACTCTTTAACTCCTGCAACATGGACATTGTCATATTTACTCCAGATGTTGAACTTGCGGACATGATTGCGGTATTTCCTTTTACTGAAAGAAAAAAAGTGCGGTTTAATGATGATGTTGTAATCACTGAAGCTTTTTGGGAACGTTTCAGGCATATTGTCTATCGAGCTGGGATAGAATGTAGGCGCGTACAGGATCGTTTTTTTTGATGTATCCAGTTCGTATTTTTCAATTAGTCTTTCTTTTTCTTCCGGGGCTATGGCAAATGCCTCATCAAGTTTTGCAAAACCCACATTGAAAAGTTTTGTTTTTACATCGGGATATAACTCTTTTATCTTGTTTACACGGAATTCTCCTTCTACAAAACGAATGTCATATTTGTTTTGCTCTTCGATATAATGCCCTATTTTAGTCCCAATGCCATGAAGTACCAGGGCCGAATATTTATAACTTATATTAAGGTCCGGAAAAGTATGAGCGCCATTGATCATAAATTTACACGACAGGGAAGGAGCATTTTTATCGTAAAGCTTGTATGGGATGTTATTTGTATCAAAAAAGTCAACAGCAATATTGGTTTGTTCAGGGGCATCAAGGCCAAGCAGTAGAAATAAAATGTTTTTGTCCCGCCTGATAAGTTCTTTTGCAATTGGCAGGAACTGAGGGATGTAATAAAGGTGATGCGTGACAAATATGGTATAATAATCAGACATGTTTCCGTTGTTATTGGTTGTTATTAATATTGAATCGCTGCTTTATGGTTGCTCTTTTTAAATGGGAAGATCTTATAAGCATGGGTTTTCCTCTCTGATTTTTCGGGCAGGGTCATATAGTCTCCAAACATATCTGTTAAATATTTGTCAGGATTGGCAGGAGCCATGAACTTGTGGCCTTCAAATTTTATTTCACTTACAGGAAATACCGTATCGTAATCGAAAAAATGAAATGCCACCATTGCATCAATACCGAGAGTTACATGTTTGGGTTTGTTCTTTGAATAATGCCGGATGATAATATCTTTCATCCTTTTATAGCCAATGAGTTTAACGATAACAGTAGACAGAGGGTTCAGGAACCATGCGTAAGGTTTGGTTTTTACCGAAAGCTGGAACCTTCGGTTTAGAAAAAGTTTGGCGTTGTAGGAACTGCTATCTACAAGATCGAAAGGAAAGATGTCGATAAAGATTCCCTGATGATATTTTATCTTCTTGTTTTTTTCTGTCTTTTGAATGAACGTGCTGTAGTTGTCCCTTATCTTTATCCATTTCCATATACTTTTATCCGTTTCTCTGGTTTGAAAGAAAAGGTCTGGAGGCAATTCTTTGGGTGCTATCTCCAGAAACCGGTTGTAATCCTCCCTTGGCATGCCAATATCCAGGTCATCATCCCATGGTATGAACCCTTTATGTCTCACAGCCCCAAGCAGTGTGCCTGCATCCAGCCAGTAACTGATGCTGTGTTTTCTGCAAATATGATCTGTTACTTTAAGCATCTCCAGCATTACTAACTGAGCCTGTCTTACCGGTGTGTCTGCCTCTTTTCTTATTGTTTTATTGTAATGCATTAAAAGCATTTAATGTTGAGAAGCACAAAAGTACAAAAAAATCAGGCCGAGTAACAGAGGTTTAAAGATCATTAACTTCTGATTTAATATGTTATGAAATTTTCAGAATTGTAAAAAGTAACCGGAATACATATTTAATTTGAAAATTTGTTGTATAGCTTTTTATCAATTATTATTTTGATAAGAGGTTAAAATGAAGGTTTATTATTAATTCGACATTTTTATAATGCCTTGTGTTTCTATGGGTGTCCATACATTTTATACATCTTCATTTTTCTTAACAGGGGAAGTTTCCTGTATTCGGGGACACCATTTGCGTCTATCCATTCGGTAATTGCATTCAGGACCCTTTCTGTAGATTTGCCGTCACTGTATGGATGGAACTCTTTGATTATTTCCTTACGCTGTTCATGAAATGTATCTTTTGAAAAAGTTTCATCTATTTTAGTGATAAGATCTTTACTGTTTTTCAGGTTTAACCATTTGGGATGTTTAGTCCTGGTGTTAATGGTTACTACAGGTTTGTCCAATATTAAGAATTCATAAACTGCAGATGACGTATCGCTGACCATTAGGTCGGCATCGATCAGAAGAGGAATAATGTTCCGTTCCTTATGGATGATAACGTTTTTGTATTTCTTAGCCTCTTCGGTGTACATTTTTTTTATTTCAACATCCATTAAATCATGGAATTTAATAATAAGCAGTTTTTTATTATCATCTGCTATCTTGAATATGTCAGAAAAGGATTCTCCGGCCGAAGTTAATGATGGGGAAAATGTCGGAGCATAAAGAATGATCTTGTCAACATTGTACAAGCTTTTAAGTTCTTCTTTTCTGTTAGGTAGCTTATTTTCGCTGAATAAAATATCAAGTTTGGCCCATCCTGTTTCTTTGTAATCAAAATTTTTGTATTTCTCTTTTAATTTCTGATATTTTCTGGTGAAGAAAGGGCCCGGGGTGAGATATAAGTCGAAATAATGCCTGATACGAAAAGCCCGTTTCTTCTCTCCTGCAAGGCCGTGAAATATCAGGGCTTTTACACCTCTTAAAAAATGGGGGAGCTCATTGCCCGGAGTTATTACCGCATCAGCTCTATAATGTATTAAATCCTTTATCGAATCTGTATGAGGGACATCAAAATTAAAATGTGGTTTTACATTATCGGAAATGTACCACAACACATCATAACCTCTGTTAATCGCAACATCATGAACAGGTTTGTTAATTGCTAACGAATACGGATTTTGACAGAATAATATAATTTTCATGATAGGAATAAATATTTTATTTGATATTTTGGCTAAACTCTCTTTAGTCGGGTTTGCTTTATTCCAAATCTGATAAAATTTGATTTAGCGTATCTATGGCTTCCTTGAGCTTGTTCGTTGATATCTTTGTTATCTCTTTTAATGACTTTTTTAGGGATGTTGAAGTATCCTTAGTCCTTGGCATGTATGTCATATCACAGAGGTCTTTCAGGTCGTCAAACTTGCCTTTCCAGTCATCTCCCATCACAAATTCATCTACAATGTACTTTTTGATATCATTCCTTTTTTGTTCCCAGTTGTTTTCGGGGATTACTTTGTCCACATACCTGATTGCTTTGACGATTTCAACTCTTTGATCAAATGGAATAATGGTTTTCTTTCCTTTTAGCAGGTTGAATTCATCGGTCGAAACGGCAACAATTAACTTGTCGCCTCGTTCCTTTATCCTTTTAAGCAAACGTACATGGCCTACGTGAAATAGATCAAATGTACCGTAAGTTATCAGTGTCCTGCGTTTGCTCATGGATTGTTTTTTATAAACTATGACACAAATATAAGGTTTTAATAAGATCGTTTTGAATAATTGGTGACCCTATCGTTCGACGACCGTCTGATAAAATATCATCAGGATGACATTTTTTTTGTTTAGGCTTGTTCCAGGTAAACTTTTATTAATCATCCGACGACTCCTAGGCCACCGGATGATCAAATGATGAAATTATTTTATCCCAAGTTTTTTTCTGATATCTTTTGGGAGCGCATCTTTGTGGATCATGATATCCATGGTTTTATACATGACAAACGGCTCTGATGCATAAAAATAGCCTTTGTACTTGCTGTTTGTATTCCATGAATTCTTAACCTTGTAGAATATTTTACCTGTCTGGTCTTTAACCATACCTGTTATGTGCATTCCGTGGTCGTCGGTGGTTTTGTAATTGTCAAATGCCTTTTGTCTCATCTCCTGGGTTACCACTTTTTCCTTAACCGGGTGGTCAAAGTTATAAAGCATTTTTTCCTTTTCGCTTCTTGACATCTTTTCCCATTTTGCACGTTCAAGGCCTGACATGTCCTTAGTGTCTTCATCAGGAACTATTGCAATGCCTTTTCTGAACGAGAACCCTTTTTCGCTCACATCGGCACCCCATGCAATGGTATAACCTTTCTCCAGTGCGTAATGGAAAATCTCTTTCAGGTCATCAAGAGGAACATTGTAAACATCATCCCACAGCCAGTTGTCTGGTATCTCAATGGCAAATTTAGTATAGAAAGGATGATGGGTGTATGATGTTATCTCCACATAATCATCAGGGTTCAGGCCGACTACCTCTTTGGCATAGCTTTGTGGAGTGTATTTTTTACCGTCCACCTCAAACTCATCGGGCATCTTACCGAAGTATGCATCCAGGATACCATCGAAACCATTGTGCCATGCAGTTGATAACTCCCTGTTCTTGTTTTTCACAACACCCTCAACGTAATCTTTCAAAACTTCGTCCAGTTCACCGTGAACATGCTTGTCCTGTCCGTAATCAAGTCCTTTATAAGCCGATTCGGGAACCATACCGTATTTTTTCATCACATAAGTTACATCGTGGAATGCCCCACCGCCGCCAAAGTTAAGGGCACCGTGCAAACGTACGTATTTTGTCGCCTTGTCAGAATAGCACAGGCGGACAGCCCACATTTCCGATAGGTCAAGGGTGTCCTTTTTTATTCTCAACACTTCCGATTCAAGGAAAGACATTGTAGAAAAACTCCAACATGTACCTGACCTGTACTGGTCTTTAACAGATGTGGCAGGGAGGTCAACTATTGTAGTGAACTTGTATCCCTTGTCTTGTTTTGTTGTATCATTTTTGTTCTGGGCAGAAACGGACATGGAAAAAAGAATGATAAATAGTGAAGAAATTAATCTCATTTTCATTTTTTTATCAGTTTTAAAGTTAAATTTTAAGTAATTTTTCCAAAAGAAATAATTTTAAATTAAATGTTTTATGATTTCTTTCATGTGTCTTTCTGATATTTAATAATCGTATGTTTTTATTTTTACTTGGAAAGTGCAGTTTGTACCAAAACTATCAATTGTTTATGTGGGAGAAATAGTTATTTATATTTTTTGAAACTAATTTGTTTGAAATGAAAATTTACATTGTCTCTGTCATTTTGGTGTTTACGGTTCTAATGTCATCGTGCAGTGAAGGGATAAACACCAAAAGTTTGCAAAAAACATCGTATCAAGAAATTCCCTCCCGGGAAGTGGCGGATACCGGTCTTATTAACGGCATGAATTTTACAGTGGACAAAGGCAAATTTGTTGATGTCAAAGGACGTATGCTTTTTCTTCGGGGGATAAACCTTGGCGGAAGCAGTAAGGTCCCTTTCACCCCGAATATCGGAACGCATGTGAGGAAAGGATTTTTCAACGGCAAAGAGGTCTCTTTTGTGGGCAGGCCATTCCCGCTTGAAAATGCCGATGAGCATTTCAGAAGGCTGAAGGCATGGGGCTTTCATTTTTTAAGGTTCATAGTTACATGGGAAGCCATCGAGCATGGAGGGCCCGGGATTTACGATGAAGATTATCTCGATTACATTACATCAGTTATTAAAAAAGCCGGTGAGTACGGTATTAGTGTTATGATCGACCCGCACCAGGATGTATGGAGCCGTTTTACGGGAGGCGACGGTGCCCCAATGTGGACTTTTGAAGTTGCCGGCATGGATGTCAAAAAATTTGAGGAAACGAGGGCTGCCATCGTCCATAATCTTTATGGCGACCCTTTCCCGAAGATGATATGGTACACGAACTATTATAAATTGGGGGCTGCCACAATGTTTACCCTATTCTATGCGGGAAAAGATTTTGCCCCCGGGTTAAATGTTGATTGTGTCAATATTCAGGAATATCTGAAGGAGCATTACATCCAGTCGTTGATGAAGGTTGCCGAAAAGGACAGGGACTTGCCAAATGTTATCGGGTTTGAGCTGATGAACGAGCCGTCATAGGGATATGTTGGGGTGGAAGATCTGTCCAAGCCCTACAATATGGATATTGTGGGCGATGCCCCTACACCTTTTCAGGCCATGATGCTTGGGGCCGGCTTGCCTGTTGAAGTCGATCATTTTGAGGTGAGCACCTTCGGTTTAAGCAAAACAGGCAGTGTCAGGGTCAATGATGCCCGAAAGTCCGTGTGGAAAGATGGTAAAGGGCTTTGGCAAAAACAAGGAGTGTGGACAATTAAAGATGGGAAACCCGTCCTGATCAAAAAAGATTATTTTGCTAAAGTTAACGAGAAGAAGGTGGATTTTAATGAACGTTACTATGCTCCTTTTGCAAAGAGGTATGCAGATTCTGTAAGGTCGGTTAATCCCGGTTGGTTTGTTTGTGTGGACAATATCCTGTTCCCTAATCCGATAGACCTGCCTGAACTGAAAAAATATAAGGATGTGCATTGGGTCAACGGGTCGCACTGGTACGATGATATCACATTGTTCAAAAAGAAGTATGTCCCGTATCTTGGTTATCTTGACGGTAAGCTGGTCTTTGGCCCCGGCAGGGTGAGGATAGCGTTTGAAGAATATCTTAAAGAGGAGATGATAATCAACACTCTCAAGAGATATGGGGATGCACCGGCTATTGTCGGTGGGTTCGGGATACCTTTCGATATGAACGGCGGTGAGGCATACAGGACAGGTGATTATTCGGTTCAGATAAAAGCCCTGGGCCGCAGCTTCAGCGTGATAGAAAACAATCTGCTCAACTACACTCTGTGGAACTATACAGCAGATAATACCAATGCAAGAGGGGATAACCGGAACGGCGAGGACCTTTCAATTTTTAGTCTTTCTCAGCAGAAAGATCCTTCAAACATCAATTCCGGCGGAAGGGCACTGGAGGCTGCAGTGAGGCCATATCCTAAAAGGATTCCCGGAAAACTTACATCTTACCTTTACAAATATAAAGATGCAGAAATGTATGTGTCATTTAATTTTTCAGGAAAGATAAAGGCACCTGCCGAGCTCTTTGTGCCTGAATATATGTACGGTGATGATTTTGATGTTTATGTTACTAAAGGCAAGTTGTTCTTTGATAACAAGGAGCGGATCCTGATGTACTACCATGCGGGTGAGGACAAGCATGATATTGTGATCAGGAAACATTTATTGGATAATAAAAACAAATAACTAATTTTACAATCTAAACGAACTTGTATACACAAGTTCCCGGAGTAAAAATAAAATTTTAAAGATATGCTTAAAGGTATTTCCCCGCTGATCAGTCCTGAACTGCTTGCCGTACTTGCACGGATGGGACATGGAGACGAGATAGTGCTTGCCGATGCCCACTTCCCGGGCGAGACGTTCAATGACAGGATAATCCGTGCCGACGGTCTTCGCATCCCGGACCTTCTCAAAGCCATTTTGCCGCTGTTCGAGCTTGATTCGTATGTTCCCGCACCGTTGATCATGATGGCGGCTGTTGAGGGCGATGAACTTGACCCGCAGGTTGAAGAATCGTACATGGAGAGTATTCTGATAACCAATCCGGAAATACCGGCTATTGAGCGAATTGACCGTTTTGA
>JALVJU010000337.1 GCA_027034005.1 Marinilabiliaceae bacterium | reverse complement strand
CTGATTCAAGCGGCGGGCGGATACGGATAGTGAGGATTGGCAATTACGATGCCTGTCCCTGCATTGGCGAACATGTTAAAAACACACGGGAAGTGGGAAAATTTATCTTAGGAAATTCTTCGTATAAAAATGGAGTTCTTCGCATTAGGTTTAAATTAAGACGACCCGCGCAATAGACCCTGACTAAAAATAGTTTTTGTTTTTCTTCCTGATAATCCTTATTTTAGAGGAAACCTTAAACCAATTAAAAATGAAAAAATTCTATTTAATACCTGTAGCTTTTTTTATTTTCTCTGTCAATTTAAAAGCAGGAGAACCTGTGCCCGGAGCTGAAGTCATCGTAGAACAGGAACCGCATGATGATCCTATTGCATATCAGCTAACCGGATCAACAGGAACTGTAACTTTAGATAATTTAGATAAAGGCAAATACCGGATTTTTTTAGTAGTGCCCCAACTTTCCGGCAAGTATGTTAAAGGAAAAGATAAAGTAAAATCCGATCTAAAGTCCATTTTCAGCCCGGAAAAAAGAACATACTTTCTCAGAGAACCACAAGGATTCTTTGCTGTTAAATTCGATGGGCTTAAAAGAATTGCCGGTTCAAACATACATCCATCATACAAAAAGATCAGAAACTATGATAAAGAGAAACTTTTAATTGCAGAATTTGTGGTAACACAAACCCCAGGTGAAGTTACCATTAAAGTTGAAGCTATTACACCAAAAGAGTTTGAAAATAAGGCTAAGAAAACAAAGCACGATACTGCAAAAGCGACAATAAATAACATAAGATAAACAGCAAGCTTCAACCCCGGGAAGTTGATTTATATCTTAACAGTAATAATTATCCTCATGATCTATTTTTTGATAACAACAAAGTTAAAATATGTATCAACTAATTTTCCGCTAAGATTCCATGCTCTGATATAAAAATAACCAAAACCTTTTTCATAAGTTAAAATAACAGGTGAAGAGGCATTAAGAGCATTGGCTATAACTAAATAACTTTTATTACCGAACGTTTCCTGAAATTTTATTTTATATACGCCGGTAGCTGGGTGTTCGGTGCTAAAGCCTTTTGTTGATTCATCGGGGTATGCTGTTCCGTCTGATGCTTTTATACTACCATAAATATATGCTGTAACATCTGCGTTTCCTAAAATACCTGGATAGGTATATTTAGTTATCCTTGTTGCTCTTAGGTCACCTGAAATATATACTTTGCCGTAGAATAAGCCAGCATAATATTTATAATTGTCTTCATCTTCTGGTATGGCTTCTCCATAGACAGCTACATTACTGCCTTCAGAGCTCCCATCTATTTTATTGTATGAAGCATAATGTGATGAATTTTCTCCTTTTCCTTTAATGTAATTATATGTTCCATACAAGTCAGCCCCACTTGAGTTCCTGATATCATTCTTCATCCCGAATTGATCTATTGTTCCATCTCCGTTTATTTCAGTATATACTCCCATAACATTATCATTATTCGAGCTGTTAATAAAATTGTAAACTCCATATTTAGGGCCTCCACTATTTTTGCTCATATTATTAAATAAACCAACTCTACTACCAACTCCTGTTCCATCAAACTCTGAGTAAAAACCATAATTTGTTCCATACCCTGAATTTGAGATTAAGCTTTTAGTCCCATATTTAGCCCCATCTCCATCTCCTAATATTTTATTGTACGAACCATATTGTTCACCTTTTCCTTTGCTGTTTATATAGTTATAAATTCCATAATGAACCCCATTCCCGGAATTTGTAATGTAATTTCTTATTCCGTACTGGGTTCCACTACCAGAGCCTCCTATTTCATTAAACACACCATAGTGAACTTCGGAATTTGAGTTGTCAATATAATTATAATTCCCGTATTGAGGCCCTTCACCAACTCCTTTAAGGTGATTAAATATTCCGATATGATTTCCTGCTCCTTCTCCGCTAAGCTCTGAATAATATCCAAAATGAGAACTATTACCGGAATTTGAGATCAATGTTTTTATGCCGTATTGGGTTCCATTCCCATCTCCTGATATTTTATTGTACGAACCATATTGTCCACCTGCTCCTTTGCTGTTTATATAGTTATAAGTTCCATAATGAACCCCATTCCCGGAATTTGTAATGTAATTTCTCATTCCATACTGGGCTCCGCTACCTGAGCCTCCTATTTCATTAAACACACCATAGTGAACTTCGGAATTTGAGTTGTCAATATAATTATAATTACCATATTGAGGCCCTTCACCAACTCCTTTAAGGTGGTTAAATATTCCTATATGATCTCCTGCTCCTTCTCCGCTAAGCTCTGAATAATATCCAAAATGAGAACTATTACCGGAATTTGAAATCAATGTTTTTATGCCGTATTGGGCCCCATTCCCTTCTCCTATTATTAAATTATATAAGCTATAGTGATCTCCCGGTCCATTGCCAATCAAATATGTATTAATTGCTGATGAAGATGTATTTGTAACAGAATCCTTAAGATATATTTTGTTTCCGGGAAGTAAAGCGTTATTTTCATTATCTCCAATAACAAAACCACCTATACGATAAATGTTATCACTAATATTATATGGTACATTGGTAGTGCCCGTTTTGTAAAAAAACACAGGAGTATTGCTTAAATCATTATAATTTCCACTGAAAACATTTCCTGCTACTGAAGCATATTTTGCATAAGGAACATAATGAAAAGGATTGGTACCGTAGTCGAGATACCCCTTTCCGGCATCAATCTCAACCTTTAATGATATTTCCTGATTCCAGTTAATGGATGAGAAATCTCCTGAAACGGGGTTACCTGAACCGATAACAACACTTACTATACCGTTAGCATCAGTCGTGGCATTAATAGTTTCGACATATATCTCATCTCCGACAGCTAAATATTTATTTGCTAAAGTTGCAATAGTTGTTTTGGCATCATTAGATTCTGTATAGTTTTCACTGTCCTGAATTAATGAAAAACGAACTGTGACATCCTGATTAGAAAGAGGATTCCCATTTTCTGTAATTAATGCTTTGTAATTAAATCCTTCGGTCTGTGATGTTACTAGTTGAGAAAGGAAGAAAATAAGAGATAATAACAAAAAAATAACATGTGCTTTCATATCTGAAGATTTAGGAAAATATTATGTTAAAACTTTGATTCAATGTATGGATTAACAATCATTGACACAAAAATAACAGGTAAAGAAAAAGTAAAGTACCTTGTTTTTTTGACAAATAATCTAAAAATGAGGACAAGCTATCAATAAAAAACCTGCATTTTGCAGATTGTCAATATTTAAGAATGATATGAAAGTATGTTTTCAAGCCTGATTGGCTGCGCAGGGAGACAGGCCTGCCGGATATTACATATCCTAATCTGCTATTGTTTAAATATTCTTGGATAAAGGAACAGGCTTACTTTTCCTTCTCTCGCATTAATCCTTTCCCATTTGTCAGTATCAAAATCGATGACAGCAGTTGCTGTTGTAGGAAAATGATAAAAATCTTCGTCAGAGAGAGCTGTTGCCAGCAGTGCAATATCTGGATTGTGAGCAAAAACAATGACCGTTTTATAACTGTTATCCAACATGGAATTAAAGTTAAGAAACCCGGAAGTGGTATAGCCGTCGTATAGAAACTGTTGCTCATCGATATTTTCATTTTGATACCCCAGTGTCTCGGCAAAAATCTCCGCAGTTTGCTTCGCCCTTTTTGCAGGACTGCAGATAAAATAATCAGGAATTATGTTTTTGTTTTTCAGCTGCTCCGCAATTATCGCAGCATCGTTTTTTCCCCGCGATATGAGTTTTCTGTCAAAATCACGGTCATAGTTCTGATGCTCTGTTTTTGCATGACGAACAAGAATAAGACGTTTCATCTTTCCACTTTTTGATGATTATTCATTTTCTTCCTCTTTCTTTTTCAAATACTCGTAAGTTTTCATTTGCGACCTTATCAACGGCTCTTTTTGCGGTAATCTTACATTATTGAGCTTACTGTCAATCAACCTGGCCTTTGTGTTGTCTTTTAGTTGAATTTCGAGAATATCCAGGAGTTCACTTTTCAACTCTTCATTTTCAACCGGGAAAGCGATCTCGATCCTCCTGTTTATGTTCCGGTTCATCCAATCGGCAGAAGTGAGATAAACCTCCTTGTTGCCTTCATTGTTGAAAACCCATACCCTGGCATGCTCCAGGAAACTGTCCACAATGCGAACTATCC
>JALVJU010000336.1 GCA_027034005.1 Marinilabiliaceae bacterium | reverse complement strand
TGTACCACTCCTCAGGGTAACCAACAGAATTTATGTGATGTTTTTCATCTTTCACATATCCATCGTTGTACTTCATGATAAGGTAGAATCCAAGCTGACGCCACTCTTCCACAGTCTTCTCTCCGCGGGCTACACTGTAATCCGTCAGGAAAGCGACCATCTTTCCTTTATCCGTTTTGTACAGTTCCATTGCTCTTTGGTCTATAGAATCCTTTGCATTAAGCACTTCGTCTTCAAGACGGCTTTGAACCTTTTGAACATCTTTCACCATGTCTGAATAGCGGAGGTTCACATAGTTTCCCACAAAGTTGAATGCCCACCAGGCTGACTCAAAGGAGAACTTGTTGATGTCGCCCTTTGTGAACGATTCAGGGATTTCAGTTATCGAAACATGCATCGGAACATAGCAGGTTGTGTAGGTATCATCCTCGCCAAACCACATTATGCCGCCAACCGGGTTGGGCAGGTAGCTGCGCATCTCTGCCACAATTGAGAATGCCGTATTGTAGGTGGATATGGGCCGTTCCCAGGAATACTTTACACTGTCCACATAAAAGGACAGGGGACGGTTGCGCTGAGGAGTGCCGTAAGGACCTGCCATAATGCCTTTGGTCATGTCGAAAGGCGTTCCTTCGTAGTGATCGCGGGCAAGATTGAAAATATCCTTTGTTGTCAGCTTTTTATCGGGTTTTATCCACAGCGGATATCTCTTGTCCGTCAGCCCCCTACAGTAATCGGGCGACAGGTTGAGTGACGGGTCCATCCTGCGGAAAAGCGACCACACTCTCGATTCGGAATATTTTAGTTTCTCCGGGTTGGACGGGTCGTAAACCTTGTTGAACTCAAACGGCTTCCCCGATTTTGGATCGTAGTATCCTTTCTCTACAGCAAACGATATCACATTTTTTGAATATATGCAGTTTTCCGGATCGTCAAAGGGGAAAGTACCGATGCGTGAATGATTGGCATGAGCAGCCACCATGCCGTCAGGAATGCGAACAGCCACCCAGATGGCCCCTTTGCCTCCCGAACCGTTCCCTATCATCTCAAGAAGCCACACCTCATTGGGATCGGCGATGGAGAAGGATTCGCCTTCGCTGCCATAGCCGTACTCCTCCACAAGCCCTGTCATCACATTGATGGCCTCCCGTGCTGTTTTTGCACGTTGCAGTGCCAGATCCATCAGATGCCAGTATTTCAAAAAATTATTTTTCGACCACAGCTCTTCACGGCCGGTAAAAGTTGTTTCCCCCACCGATACCTGATACTCGTTCATATGAAAACCAAGCCGGGCATATGTATGACGTACCTGCTTGATCTTTCCTTTACCTATCTGAAGCCATTCTCCTTCGGGGTAATCCATTGCCGGATATTTCTTCAGGTGATAGAGCCACTCTCCGTCGTTCGTGTATAGGATATAACTGGAACCGGTAGCAGAAGCACCTTTGGTTACAAGGAGATTGGTGCAGGCAAAACCTGTTGAGCCCAAAAGCAATCCGGCAAGAATGAAGGTAAAGAACAAACTTCTCATTTTTTTCTTGTTAAGGTTTGTTTTATAAAAGTAGTAAAAATAGTTTGAGCTGAAACTCTATTTTTTCAGGAAGTTAAAAATGGCCTCTCCCTTATCTGTAGTGAATTTGACAAAATAGAATCCCGGTATCAAGCCTGACACATCAATACTTTCACTGAATTTACCTTCCGTTGCAACGGTTCCTGTAACGTTGTAAATCTTGTACTCTTTTACCCTCGCCTCACTTTTGACATGAAGCACAGAAGTTGCAGGGTTAGGAAACAGTCTGATGTTAACATCGGGGCGTTTAAGGTTAAAAATGCCTGTAGTCTTTTCTCCGTTCAAAACAATGAAATTGGTGGAATAGGGCGGTATCACAATAGTGTCGCCGTTAGAAAAGCTTTCACCATACAGAATAATTGTGTCAAAATCATCAGGGCCGCCTCCTGTTGTCGTACCAGTCTCTTCATTGATGTAAAACTTTGTATTTCTGTATTGGAAACTTCCCCGCACCTCATACCTGAACAATTTTTCTAATCTGTATTTCCTGAGGTTGTTCACCCGTAGTTTTATGGCAATATTCGATGCAGTCGGATTTACTACAGAAATGCCCACTTCGCCCGATCCGAACCTTGAAGCATAGCAATTGACATCATTACTGTTTGTTACAGATGCAGATACCATATGGTCGCCGAACATCTTATCGTAAAAGTGATAAGCCATGTAGGTTGAGTACGGTGTGTAGTTGCCCTGATCGGGATCATTTATGGCAAGCAGTGATTTCACCTGATTATCAGGATCATTCTTGTATTTCCACTCTCCGGTCCATGTTGTGGAAAGCCCCAGGCCGTTCTTCATTACCTCTCCAAGTATGCGGGTGAAAAATATACTGTTGACCATGTTGGTAGTGTAGTTTCCCCTACTGTTAAATTCCGTAAGAGCCACAGGGAAATGATCGAGTGTGAAATTGGTGTTCTGCTCCACTGTGGTACGTAGAAGGTCCATGTTCTCTTTGATCATCCCTACAGAACCAAGGATGTTTTCTGGGGTTGCATTCCTTGATGATGTGAAATACTGATGAATGATAAAATAATCGGCATCGTTCTGTACCTGTGAAACAACCTGCGGGTTCCAGTCGGTGTCTTTGGTAAAAAGTACGGCACCTACCTTGATAGTTGGGTCAACCTTTTTCATCTCACTGACAAAGACCTTAAAATCCTCACCATATTCCGTTCCGGTGACGGTCCCGAGCCCCTCGACATTATAACCGGTTTCCCATGCTCCGTAGCACTCATTGCCCACTTCCCAATATTTTATACCTGCATTCAGGTCTATGTTCATCTTACGTACAAAGTCTGCAGCATATTTTGCGGCCTGCAAGACCCTCGCTTCCCGTGTGCCTTCCTGTGTCTGGCCGTAACGGGCGTAAAAATAGTTGACAACAACTATTGCTTCTCCTTTAACATCCTGAATGAATTTCACAAAATTTTCAGGTTTTAACGCGTTGCTCTTCGTTCCGTCAATGGGGTTCCATGATATGGTGTTTCCATTTTTATCAAGGCAGTTGGCAAAACTACCCGGATAGTTTCCGTCAAAAAAATAAATATTGCTTCCACTTCCGGCAGGATAACGATAAACGTTCAGCCCTGACTTATCAAAAGTGCTTATTCGGTTGCCTGCCGTGAGTATCCCGTCTCCACTGCGGAAAGTTATGTTAGCGCCGAACTGGGTTGGCAATACTTTGTTTACCGTATCGGAAACATCGATAGTAACTGTTACTACACTACCTGTTGCCGTCCTTTCAGGCGGAGAGTTGTAGCTATCAGGAACAGTAAAAGAGCGCGGGGCCCAGGTGTTAAGAAAAAAATTCCTCTCTTCTGTTTGGGCAGACACCAAAACAGAGAAGATATTTAAAACAACAAACAGGTATGCATTTCTCATTTTCATGCCATAAAAATATACTATTTTATTAATATTTTAGTGCCATATCTGTTTTTACCATCAGCAGTTTCAACGATGTACACTCCTGCCGAGAGATCAGATACATCGATCTTGCTTTTAGTCAGGGTAAAGGTTTTTACCTTTTCTCCCCGGACAGAGTAGATGTTTATGTCCGAACCTGTTCCCAGGTCATCATTGATAACAAAGAAGTCCTCTACAGGATTGGGATAGATATCCAACAACCTTTTTGAATAATTCTTCCTGATGGATGTTGAAGAGTCATCGTCATCTGCTGTTAGCTGCACATCATCGATAAGTACCTCACCGGCAGCTTTCCCTATCATGACAGAGAACTGCCACTCCGCTGCCGATTCGGGTATGGTCATTTTGTAACCAAGGGAATCGTATGAAGACGAAACTGACATATATGTGGAAGCTAATGTTTCAATACTACCGTCAAAGTTCTTTATTTTTAACTCTGCCTTAAGATCGTTTGCCGGACTTGCCTTTGCCCTGAAAAAAACAGTAACAAGTTTGCCTCTGACTCCTGAAAGGCAGTTATACCACTGAGTTGTCAGTTTGCCGTCCGAACCTTCATTGCCTAAACTAGTGACATTAATACTTGCAGCACCTGTTCCCGTATAGGCATCAGACGATTGAGTAAGGGTTGCATCAAAAGAGCCTGATCTTTCAAGTGACCAGCCGGTTGTAACACCTTCTTCAAAACCGGGATTTGTGATCACATAGTTGTATCCGGATATATATTTGGGGTTTTCCCTGTTGCCGAAGAAGAAATGCTGTTC
>JALVJU010000335.1 GCA_027034005.1 Marinilabiliaceae bacterium | reverse complement strand
ACTCATCTGAGAAATGGACAAGCACCCTGCGGTAAACAGAGAATATTTTGGATTTTGAAACAAACCCCAGGTATTTACCGTCCTTTACAACAGGCAGGTTCCATGCTCCCGTTCTCTCAAATTTTTGCATTACGACATCCATGCTGTCGTCGTGCTGGATGAATGCCGGAGGTACGGTCATCAGTTCTTCAACGGTGGTGGTGTTGTACAGTTCACTGTTGAACATTATCTCCCGGATGTCATTGAGAGTGACAATGCCGAGCAGATTGTCGTTGGCATCAACAACAGGAAAGATGTTGCGCTTCGATTTTGAGATTACTTTCACCATCTCGCCAAGTGTCGTATCCGGCCTTACCTTGCTGAAGTCTGTTTCAAGCACTTTGTTCAGTTTCATCAATGTGAGAACGGCCCTGTCCTTGTGGTGTGTGATGAGCTCACCGCGTTTTGCAAGTCGTTTGGTGTAAATTGAATGCGGCTCAAAATAGACAATGGTAAGGTATGATATCGTGGAGGTTATCATCAATGGAATAAAGAGTCCGTAACCGTGTGTCACTTCAGCTATCAGAAAGATTCCTGTAAGCGGGGCGTGCATTACTCCTGACATTATCGCAGCCATGCCTACAAGTGTGAAGTTAGATATGGGCAGGTGATAAAGTCCGGAAAGGTTTATAAAAAGTGAAAATGCGTACCCGAGCACTCCTCCCACGAACAACGACGGAGCAAAGATGCCGCCCACACCACCGCTTGCAGTTGTGGTTGCCGTGGCAAAAGCCTTAAAGAGTACAAGGGAAACCAGGAAGATGAAAATTGCCCACAGATTGTTGTGAAAGCCGTAGAACATACTCTCCTGAACCACGGCATCAGTATTGTTGTTCAGCAGAGAGATGAGAGTGTCGTAACCTTCACCGTAAAGGGGAGGAAAGATAAAGATAAGCAGACTCAACGAGACACCACCGATAATCCATTTCACCCAGATGTTCTTTATCTTGCTGAACTTTCCTTCAACACCCATGACTACTTTTGTAAAGTACAGGGAGACAAAGCCTCCGACGATACCGAGTATCACATAAAACGGTATTTCGTTAAGAACAAATGGATCTACAAGCTGAAACGTGAGTTCCACATCTTTGCCCAGAAAAAAGTAAGCCACAGTGGAAGCCGATACTGCCGAGATAAGCAACGGTACGAGTGATGCCATGGTGAGGTCGAGCATCAGTATCTCCAGGGTAAAAACTATACCTGCAATGGGAGCTTTGAAAATGCCGGCGATAGCACCTGAAGCGCCGCATCCTATCAGTAGAATCACCGTCTTGTAGTTCAGGTGGAATATCCTTCCCAGGGTTGAGCCAAGCGATGCTCCCGTTAGTACGATAGGGGCCTCAGCTCCCACAGAACCACCAAATCCGATGGTGAACGTACTGGCAAGCATGGATGAGTAGTTGTTGTGAGGCTTGAGTTTTCCGCCCAGTTTGGATATCGCATAAAGTATCTTGCTCACTCCATGTCCCAGGTTGTCCTTTATCACATATTTCACCAATACAATGGTTATGAAAATACCCAGTATCGGATAGATGAGGTATAGCAGGTTCTTGGAATCTACCGAGAATCCTTCGGTGAGGATGGTATGAACAAAATGAATGGTGTTTTTAAGGACAACTGCAGCCAATCCGCTGAGTATCCCCACTATCAAACTAAGAATTAAAATAAACTGACGCTGGTTAATGTGTTTAATCCGCCAGATCAACAACTTCCGTACTAATCTGCTTGAACGCTCCATAATTGGGCACAAAGTTAATACAAATGGGTGCTAAATGTTTTCGGATGGCGTTTTTTTTTCAGGAAAAGTTTATTTGCTTACCTTAAACCACAGCGACCTCTTCATTCACCATATCCGATTCTATCAGCCCGTCTTTTAGTTTTATGATACGGTGTGCATGCCGGGCGATATCCTCCTCATGAGTAACCACGATAACGGTGTTACCCTGCTTGTGTATCCTGTCGAACAGGCGCATGATGTCCACCGATGTTTTAGAGTCAAGGTTTCCGGTAGGCTCATCGGCCAGTATTATCGAAGGGTTGTTTACCAGGGCACGAGCTACTGCCACTCTTTGCCTTTGTCCTCCTGACAGTTCATTGGGCTTGTGTGTCATTCGCGACTCAAGCCCAACGCTTTTCAGTACCTGTTTGCCCCGTTCTGTCCTTTCGGCTTTCGGCATGCCGGCATAGATCAAAGGCAATATCACATTATCGAGGGCTGAGTTCCTCGGCAGCAGGTTGAAGGTCTGGAACACAAATCCTATCTCTTTGTTCCTCACTTCGGCCAGTTGCTCATCTTCCATGTGGCTGACATCGAAATCATTTAGGATATAAGTGCCGTGAGTTGGTGTGTCAAGGGCTCCGATGAGGTTCATCAGTGTTGATTTCCCTGATCCCGACGGCCCCATTATGGCCACGTATTCGCCTTTGTGAATTGTCAGGGAAACACCCTGTAACGCTTTGATGGTCTGGGTTCCTACAGTATAAAACTTTTTCAGGCCGGATATTTCGATCAGCTTCTGTGCCATGATTAAGATTATGTTATGACAAATATAATCAATTCATTGGATTGTTGGTTAAAAGGGTGTACGACAAAATTCACTTTTCCCCAATCAGTCGCGTGGTGCGGTTGTCACGATTTTTGAATGCTGCGCGTCAAAAATCCCGCCAACCACGTTTGATCTTCATGATTCCTATCCCCGACCTTGCGGACGGGGTTACCAATGTTACGCCCCCATGGGGCTTTGTTTAGTATGGATAGGGACTTTCTGCTTTTGTTTTTCCTTATGTGGTTCAAATACATCAAGAAGCAGTTTGTGAAATCGGTATAATAATATTGCTTTTTTAATACCTATTGTTATTTCGTGGATTTTGTCGTACACCCGGTTAAAATCAATACCTGATAATGTAATGCTGCTTTTGGCATTCCTTGCGGAAAAATATCAATCCCAGTTGATACAGGTCGGCCGAAATGGTGACAGCATCATCGTTTCTGATGATCTCCCATGCCTCCTCCATGCCCTTCGACCAGTGGATATCATCAAACACAAATATGGAATCATTGCCGGCCTTTTGTTTACACATCTCAAAATACCGTAAAGTTGCATCCTTTTTGTGATGGCCGTCAACAAACAGGAGATCAATGGTGTCTATCTCTTTAAATATTTCAGGAAGCGCATCTTCAAATGTTTTGTTTATCAGATTTACATTTTTTAATCCTGAATTTTTGAATCCGGCCCGTGCTACCGCGGCGGTTTCAGGACATCCTTCGATGGTGTAAACAATGTTTGAATTGCCGGTAAGCGCAAGGTACATTGTTGATACACCCAATGAAGTTCCCAGCTCAACAATATTTTTGTTTTTGTATCGGGTTATCAGTCGGAAAAGAATCTCACCGTATTTTTTCTTAATGGCCGAACTGCGATATATGTCACTTACTTTCCTGATATTACTTTTAAGTTTGTGGCTTCCCGCCCCGTGGTCTTTAACCTCGATCACCTGATGGGAATTTTTCAGTTTTTCCCGGTATCGGCGAATCTCGTCAAAAGCATAGTAAGGATGTCTGTCAAACAGAACATCGCTGACAAGCTCGAACATGAAAGGACTGTGGATGCCGTGCCCTTTGTAATGCCGCGCCTTAAAAAGGTATTCGAGATAGCTTTTTACGGGAAAGAGTTCCATAAAGATTTTTTTTGCAAGATAATATTTTAACAGTAATTTTATTTGAATAATTGATCGGTATGCTGTTAAATTAAAGATTATGGTAATTTCGCTCCTATGGAGCTTGTCTTATGGGTATGTTTATTAACTACCATACTTTTGTCCCTCGGGACTGTTGCAGGCGGGTTTAGGGCTTGATTTGATGGTGTTGCAGCAAAAAGAATTTTACGGATTGAAAAGAATCATGTCAGATGGAATACAAAATAAAGTTAGATCGGTTTAAAAGGAGCAGCAAGGGGGGCATTATATTTATTGTGGGCTTTCTGTTTCTTCTTGTTGTAAGGATATTTCTATCGTACGATAATATTGCACAGCTCATCTATTCTGTGATTTATTTGTTTGCCGGGATAATCCTTCTGATGGATGGACTTGGCAATACCTTTGGCAGGGCTTTTATCAACATTAACGATGGTTTTTTCTCTATACGTTCGGGATTGTTGAGTAAAAAACAAACGATTTTCTGGAAGGACGTTCAGTCTGCTGAGATATACGATAAAA
>JALVJU010000334.1 GCA_027034005.1 Marinilabiliaceae bacterium | reverse complement strand
ACCTCATTGGCACGTTCACCGCAGGCAGCAATTATCACAACATCGGCTTCAGCCTGCTTTGAGATAGCGTGCTGCAACACTGTTTTACCTGTACCAAAAGCTCCCGGTATAAAACCTGTACCGCCTTCGGCAATAGGGTTCAGCGTGTCGATGACCCTAACACCTGTTTCTAGCGGCTTAAACGGACGCGGCTTCTCTTTGTATGCTTTAATAGCAACCTTAACCGGCCACTTCTGTACCATCGTTACCGAAATATCTTTTCCTTTGGAATCGGTAAGCACTGCGATCTCATCATCCACCTTGTACTGACCCTCGGGAACAACACTCTTAACGGTGTATGTACCTTCGAACTTGAATGGGACCATGATCTTATGCGGCATAAAATTCTCGGTAACCTCTCCAAGCCAGTCGGCAGCGGCAACTTTATCACCTGCCTTGGCTATCGGTTTGAAATCCCACAGTTTTTCCCTGTCAAGCGGGTCGGTATAATCTCCCCTTTTCAGGAAGATACCGTCCATTTTGTCGAGGTCGTTCTGCAGCCCGTCGTAGTTCCTCGACAGGATGCCGGGGCCAAGCGTAACTTCAAGCATGTGGCCTTCGAACTCTGCCAGGGTGCCTATCTTCAATCCGCGTGTACTTTCAAACACCTGCACATAAGCGTGATTTCCGAGCACTTTGATCACCTCGGCCATCAGGTCTGTTTCCTGGTGTTTGATAAAACATATCTCATTTTGTGCTACCGGCCCGTCAACATCGACAATGACCAGGTTCGCGATAATTCCGGCAACTTTTCCGGTTGTCTTTTTATTTTTATCCATGACTTAATGTGAATTCTTCAGGAAATTCGTAACTATTTTCCAGATCTTTAATTAATTGTTTAAACAGCTCTTTGCCTTTCTCCTCATCAAGAGATATCCACCTCTCGACGATAAAGACTTTTATGACGAACGCAAGTACCTTTTCGATGGTAAAGTAGTTGAAAAAAGTTGCTTCATCGAGGAAATTCCACTTCTGCATGTCCATTTTCAACTCCCTGTCGAGAAGATTGGGCATCTCGTATATCTGTATTAGTGCCTCTAAGTTATCTACATCATTTGCAAGCCCGAAATCCCTTGTGCGGCTTTTTCTCAATGCATGTTCAATGTCGCTGTCACCGATGATGTCAGCAGACACGTCCATATCGAACTTACGGCCGTTGAGGGCTGTCATGATATTTCGCATGTTCATCTCATTCCTCACGTATTCGTTGAGGAAACTGTTGCCTGTACTCAACAGATGGTCGTAGTATGCTTTTGTCAGTAACCTCTCGGCCTCAACCCTCTCCGGTTTTTCCTCTTCCCTGAAAAAGTCGTAAAGAAAATCGTATATGTAACCAGGAAGGTCTTTATCCTCGGAATTTTCAAAAGTCTTCTTGTCGGTAATCTCTTCTAACTCCTCTTCACTAATGTTCCCCCTGTTATCATAAACGGGATTTTCATCATAAAGCCGGTTGAGAATATTTTGATGATCGAAAGGCAGAAAGAACATGCTTACAAGCTTAAAGTCCTGCGGGTGCAAATCTTCAAGAAGCAGCTCCCTGAACGCCACACACGAAAACGCAAGCTTGCGGTCATCCATGATCAGATCGGGCAGTCCTGCAACAAGACAATAGTAATTTCTAACCATCTCTATTTTTTCTCAAATAATAATTCTACGGTTTTCGGACGAAGATATGACTTGAAGAAGTTGTTGAAGTCCTCTTCGGTAAAGCTGATGATATAACTTCCGTCCTTAGGCCCGATAGTGAAACCGCCTTCCACATCACTGTCAAAACTAACTTCCACGCCTTTGTTCATCTCAGCGGCAAGACTGTTCTTGAAGAATTTCTCAAACTCTTTTTTGTCCTTCTCGGGGAGTACCACGTTCAGGTCGAAATCACCTGTTTTAGTCCATCCCTTAACAACACTTTCGATTATTTTCTGAAGGTATTTTTTATCAGAGAAAACCTCTTTCATGGTTGGTTCCACAACATCGAGCGTGATGATCTCCGACACTTTCTGCTTAAGGGCGGTGATGGCCTGTGTGGAAGCAAGCTTCATCTCTGCCTGCATGTTATGCTGTAACTCTTCGGCTTTTTTCTCGGCCTCTTTGATCTTATTATCGGCCTCGGCTTTTGCTTTGGCAACTATATCTTCAGCCTCTTTCTTTGCCTTTTCGAGAATGTCCTCTGCTTCTTTATTGGCCTTCTGGACACCTTCGTTATAAATTTTATCAGTTAACTCCTGAAGTTTGGTTTGCATAATTTTTAATGTTTAATATGAGCAAATCAGAATATAAATTCATTTTGTATAAAAATAGAGTTTTATTAGATATTACACAACTATTTTTTTCTCAACACGCATTCTTATTGATGTAAATTTTCTTTATTGGGCAAATATAAATCTACTTTAGAATATTAACAAAAAACAGGTTTATTTGTTTAGACTTTCTTAAAGTATAAATAAAGAAACTTAATAAACCTGAAACGCAAGGTCATTTAATCAGAAAGACCAAAACAATGCCGTGATTTAAGATAAATGCCCGAAGTTCTTTGCCACTTCACAACCTTGCAAACCTAAAACCATTTTTGTTTACCATTTTCAAAGGTAAAGATTCTTTGCCATGTGTTTTGCCAATCATGTGATTTGACAAAAAACAAACCATTTGAAGGAACATTCGAGAACCTTAGGACGCTGTCGGCCCCAACAGTGCACGTGCCACATGATATCCATTTGTTGTTCCAATAGAACAATTCCATCTCCGAACCCGGCGCCGGTATCCCTATGTTCCATTTTATGTCATAAAACCTGTTATACTCCGATAGGGTTATGTTTTTTTTGTTCTGCAAATCCGGCACAATAAACTCCATACCTTCAGGAGACAAAATAAAAGGTCGGCTTGCAGGTATAATTTCACCTCTGAAATAGTACACCGGCAGATATACTATTTTATTGGCACCCATATTATAAAAAACAGCCGAACCCTTTTTGATCCCGGCACGGGCAATAATGCGCCATTTTTCGGCATTAAAAACAGAGAGGTATAATACTGTATCAGGAAAATCAATCGGTGATATATGGACATCAGATATAACAGTATATTTGTCGGTTACATCGATCCGGTTAGTTTCCCTAAAAATTGGAGGGATATCTTTTCTATTTATTTTGGGCGGCAAAAACCTATCTTGATCGGAAAAAGTGTATCTAAATATTTTGGGCGCTTTTACGGAATCGTTAATTACATCAAACTCATCAGGGTTTATTTCAGCACCTCCAAAGGGTATCCACTTACCGGTCCTGCTATCCAGTGCTACATTCCACCTATGTCCGGAATTTCTATGTGCCCATACCGGACACTCGTCAATAGTAGTAGCAATCCCCAAAAGGCGCATTGTTAATGCAGCAGCCATTGTCAATGAGTTACAGCTCCCTTTTCCGGCATTCAACACATCCAAAATATCGGGCTCGCTCAGTAATGCGTGCGAGCGCAGGTCAAACGCCAATATTTTCTTTAGCTCCGTGTTAATAATAGTAACAGCTTCTTTAACCGAAAGATCTCCGGAAAGGTCTCTAAGAACAGGCCGCAACCGTTGCAATAGTGTCGAATCGTAAATGACAAACTGCTCTTTCCCTATACGGTAAGGCAAAACAAACTCACAAAAATGCTCGAAATCTAATTGTTTTAAATAGGGCGAACTCTTTCTGACACCTAACATTAAATTAACATGTTCATTAATGTAAGTGCCCGATACGTATTCCGTATCGGGACGCAATACAGCAAACAAGATATTGGTATTGGTCAAAGAATCCAAGGTATCTTTTGCCTGATACAGGGTATTGTAACTATATGGGTCAAAAGATATCTTTTCACCATTTTTGTTAATAATATATTTACTTACAGAATATTTGTTCTTCATGTTCTTTTTTATAAATGAGACTGCTTCTTTTTGATAATTGTCGCCACAAGAAACAAAGAGATATGCTATACTTAATACAACAACCAAGCTAACTGTCTTTTTCAGAAGTATTATTTTCCTAACGATATAGGTCATAATCATTTCAATTATCAGGCATTTATAAAAACCATTGGTCGAATAACATATATCACATTTGAGGGAATGAGCTTTTACGGGCAATCATATTAAGATGTCCTCAATGTAAAAATTATTAGCAACCAAAGCATTAAAAATTTATTTCCTTAGATATAGGCTTTCCGTAAATTTAGCGCCTGTGGAACGGG
>JALVJU010000333.1 GCA_027034005.1 Marinilabiliaceae bacterium | reverse complement strand
CAGCAGCTGCAAACAAAGCTTTTGCCGTGATGGGAGAGGCCCTTGGTGATGCACTTAGTAGTCTAGTTACGCTGTTAGACGGTATTGTGGTGATAGGAGGAGGGGTGTCCGGAGCTTATCCGTTGATATTCCCCGCCATGTTTGAAGAGATGAACAGCATGTTTAGCAATTTTGCAGGGGAAACTTACAGAAGACTAGTACAAATTCCTTTCAACCTTGAAGACGAGACAGAGCTCAAGAAATTCGTAGAGGGAGATATGAGGGAGGTTTCTGTTCCGGGAAGTAACAAAAAGGTCAAGTATGATCCACTGGCACGAACGGGCATAGGTATTTCAAAACTTGGTGCCAGCAAGGCAATTTCCATAGGAGCTTATGCATTTGCCCTGAATGCACTTGATAAATGACATTCAAATCCTGCCGGGGGTTACTGGTGGGATTTTTTGAAAACGTTCTCGATGTCCTCGTCCGGCTTGATGACATTGTAGTTCTTCCAGAACTCGGGGTCATATCCTTTTATCTGTTCTGTAAGGATATAATTTGATTTGAATTGTTCCGACGGCTTGAATTTTATATCATCTGCATCCCTGTAGTTGCTGAGAAGCATCTCGGAAACAGCAATGAAAATATGCTTCTTGTTTTTGTCCCTGTCGTTAACCTTAATCTTCATTTCTCCCTTTACCTTGTTCAGCAGCCATATACCTTTGTAAGGCCGGTAGTTGATATAGTATCTGGCATAAACTGGCTTTGCTTTAATCCTGTTCGATTCTTTCTGGATGAAATATTTACGGCTATCTTTCAATGCTTTTTTTGATAACTCGAATTCCGCGCTAATGAGTGCATAGCTGTTGATGTCTATGCGGAGAACGCCTTTGTACAGCAGTATTCCATTGTCGTCAATGGGTTCAAATGATACCAGGAAAACCATTCTGTCATATTCAAAATCGAGGCCTTCGAGCTTGTATTTGTAAAGGAGCTTTTCATTATCCTGCGGAAAGAAATCCATATATCGTGCAATGTCGATGCGTGCAAAATAGAACGGCCCACCTTCTATCCGGAATCTCACATCTTCCATATTCTGTACGTCCAAATATTTCCTGCCTTTCACAAACTTCACAAATTCCAATCTGTAGGGTTTGTTGTAAGGGAATTTCAGGATATCGATGACAGCTTCCGCAACATTAACATACTGCCCGTCCTCTTTTATTGCTTCCCTGAAAAATGATGTTATCAGCTCTTTTTTCTCTGGGTAGTTTCTTTTTTGATTTGCTTTGAACAAACTTATGATATCGTCAACATTCTTGTACCTGATCATAACTTCGGGAAGTGAAATTGAAGTCTCATCAAGTTTCACTTCCAGTTTGTAGCTGGCAGATGAAACAGGTATAAAGCGGGTTTGGTAACCGAGACAGGAAAAAGATAAAGTGTCGTTACGGCAACTATCAGACAAAAGAAGGGTGAACTCCCCGGCATTGTTCGTTGTTGTTCCTACGGTTTTGTTCTTAAGGGCAATGTTAACATAGGGTAGAGGTTTGTCCCGATTATCCTTTACACTGCCTGTTATTGTGAGTTTTTTGCTTTCAGGCGCCTTTATCCTTATTACTGCCTGATTGTCGCGGATGATAATCTCTGTTCGGGGATTGCCAAGTATATCCCTTAAAATGCTTTCGGGTGTTTTATCCGTGACATTTATGGTTATGACCGAATCAACAGCAATGGCATTGACATCATAAGATATCTTCAAGCCGCCTTTTATTCGCAGGGTGTCTATCAGGTCAGACAGTTTGATATCCTTGTAGGATAGAGTAAGCAAAGTGTGCGCCGTTTGGGAAAACAGGTATGCCGGGCAGAGGAACAACATGACAAAAAGGATAATATTCATGTGATATCTGCCCATCCGGTATTTGGTTTTTGTGAGTGTATTGCCTGAACTCATACACTCACTAAATTATCATTTTTTTCCGGTAATCACATATTTATCACCGTTCTTTGCATAGCTTAGGTGATAAGTCTCACATATCGTGTTCAGAATGAAATCAATGCTCTGTTTGTCAAAATCGGCATTGATAGTCTTGTTATCAAGGATATTACTATCTGCTTCGATCTCGACCCGGTAAACATTTTTAAGTGTTGAAACAGCTTTGGTCAGTGGGGTGTTCACAAACCGTATCTGTTTAGTTTTCCATGCTTTGTAGTTGATATCCCTGTTCTTACTCTTGCTGAGGGATTTGTTCCTTTTGTCGAAAATGACAGATTCCCCTTTGGTGATGACCACAGAGGAGCTACCGGATGTTACGTTTACCGTACCGGTCTCAACCGTAACTGCAGCATCGGTACTGTTACCGTATGCTTTAACATTGAAAGATGTGCCCAGCACTTTTACATCAAACATACCCGTTTTGATAATGAACGGATGTTCCTTGTCGGGCCTAACGGTAAAGAACGCTTCACCGGTAAGGGATATCGTTCTGTTTGCTTTATCAAACCGTTCGGGATATGTGATAGAGGATCCCCCGTTTATAACTATATCAGAGCCATCGGGCAGGGTTATCTGTCTTATTTCACTGGAGGCAGTGGTTACTGAGATTTTGTCTGTGGTATGTGTTTTCCATGTAAAATATGCTACACCCACTGATAGCAGCAGTATTACCGAAGCAGCTACGCGCATAAGGATGCTGAACCTCTTCACCTTTTTTGCCTTATCCCGCCTGAAAATCCTATTCTCTTCGATCCTTACGGATATTTTATCAAATGCTGTTTCTTTATCAAAATTAAGTACGGTGAGAGCATTTCGGGCATCATTCAAGACTGAAACAGTGTCATCGTAAAATGTCTTGTTGTTTTCGGTTTTGTTTATCCATAAATCCAGCTCATTACGCTCTTTTTCGTCGCATTCCTGCATAAAGCATTTTGCAATAAGCTCCTGTATACGGCCGGGTGCGGATAATTCATTTTTGTTCCCTACCGGCTGGCGGGATGAAATATCATGTGCGTTTGTGTAAGACAATTGTGTCATAATTTTTTATGATGTTTTTTATCACATATTCTATTTTAATAACTGTCTCTTTAAGGGCAAAAGCCTTTCGCGTAAATACTTTAGTGCTTTGCCCATCTGAACGTCAACGGTTTTTGGAGATATGGACAGTTTCTCTGCTATCTCCTTGTATTTTAATCCGTCGATCAGTTTCATTTGCAGTATCTTTTTTCTTGCAGGAGGGAGTTCTTCTATCGCCTCATATATTTTCTTAAGATACTCCTCTTCGCGGAACTGCGGCCACTCTTCATCTTTTGTGTCACTCTGCTTTTCATAGTTCCGTATTACACCGCGGCGCTTAAGTTCATTGTGACACCTGTTCCTTGCCGATACCACAAGGAATCCTTTCAGGTATCTTATCTCCTGCAGATGCCTCTTTTCCCATAATTTCACAAACACCTCCTGGATTATACTTTCTGAAAGATCTTTATCGTTCAAAAAGTTCATGGCAAAAAAAACCAGAGAAGAGTAATATTTCCTGAATATCTCTTCAAAAGCATTTTTGTCTCCTTTTTTCAGTCTTAACAACAATTCTTTATCATCGGATAATTTTTCAGAATCGTGTATCATTAAGATGTTTGTTTAATAAAGGACATTTGACGAAAGGTTTCCCCTTACTCTGATGGTTTATTTATTGAAAAAACTGTAACAAGAGCTGCATGAGAGGAGGGGAAATCATGTATATAATTGTTGATTACGTAGCTTGATTCAGGTGTGAGAGCGCTACCTTTGCAGTAGATGAAATCGATACGATCCTGCAGTGTGTTTTTGAACACAGGCGACCAGGTGATGCCCGGCATATCCGTTTCATCCGGGTTAACAGTTCGATATGTATCACTATAGCCATTATTCTGAAGCATGCTGCTGACAGGATACCTGACCACAAGGCCGTGATGGGCTTTTTTGTTCCTTTCTGTCCAGTCAAGGTGTGAGCCGCTGTTGAAATCCCCTGCCAGTATCATTGTTTTGTTTTGGTTAAGTGCAAAAGAGGAGAGTTCGCCCAGGATGAACCGCATTTGGAGTCCTCGGGTTTGCATCTCACGGTCGATAATAGTATCTGGGATAGCTTTTCCTGTCATCACATATGCACCTATATTAGGTTTAGGGTTGAGCCAGACAGGGCAAACAAGCAGTTCAAGCTCCCGACCTGCGTTAATATATATGCACCCGAAATTATCCGGTCTGAAAATGTCATAAGTGTGTCCCAGCGGGAACCTGCTCAGAACGCTCAAATTCCGTGACCGGCTGAAAAAGTAGTAGTTCATTGCATCTGCGATCTTTTCGCCCGAGCCTTCTGTGTCCTGCAGGACTACAATATCGGGATTAGCGTCTCGGATGATGTTGGTTACCCTTTGAACCCCTACGGTTTTTCCGTAATGCTTTCCGCCGTGCCAGATATTCCAGGTCATAACGCGCAATTTATCTTCCGGTGCCGGTGCATTGGGCAGTGTAATGCCGGTGTGGACGAAGTATGAACGGCTGATATCGTTATCGCTGAGAGCCCTTGCCCATAGCTTGAAGTTGTCTATTAATCCGTTGAATGCTTCCATCTGAGCATTTATAGCCAAAGGATCGCTTCCTATGAAATACTCATTGCTGCTACAACTGTTTTTAATGTCTGGCAATGAATAGACAGCCCTGTTCTTTCCGTCGAAGTACAACCGTGCCTCTTTCATTTTGCTGTTCACCGAGAATGCCAGCTGATGCCATTTATCATCATTGAGATTTTGTAGTTTTGGTGTCGGCTTGTATGTCCAGACCGATTTTCCGTCAGAGAGTTGCCATATCCAGCTTCCCTCGCAGGTGGTGCCTATCTTCCAGCCCCTTATCTCATTTTCGGTACGATTCATCGAACCGGCAACAGTATAACTATCGTTATCGTCCTGTATTTTTTTTATCCAAATCTCTACGGTGAACTCTTTGTATTCTGCAAGACTGCTTTCTTCATTGCAGGTTAGTATCACAGGCCCCCGTCTGTTACTGGTGCCTGTTAAGTTTAGGCAACTGTCGTTTAGCCCCTTGGTAAATTCTGAATTCCCGGCTTCAATGGAAATGTTTGCCATGCCGTGGTTTTCGACGATGTTGTCGAAATCAATGTCTATCATAGCCATTCCGGTGTTGCCTTCAGGAGCTTGTTCCTTGCAGCCTTGCATTATCAGTACAAGAAAGCCGATTGTAAAGATTACCCGGAATATTTTGGATTTTTCAGGAATTGGGAGTGTCATTTATGTTATTGTCTATGGTTAAGAAGCAATTATTATGGCAAATTAATTTTAAGTTTTTTGAATGTTTGTTTATCTATATAATTACAAAGTTTCATTACATGTTGCAGAATGTAAGGCAATGTTATATATTAATAATACCAATGTTCACTCTTCTTCCCTTCTTAAAACCAGGTTGTCAGGATTTTTATATGTGTTAAATATCGCATAAACAACAACATGTTTTTGCTCTATTTCAAAAATAATAATATATGGAAATCGTTTTAACGGACAATATCTCCAAGTATATTTTCTTACCTGAAAATCTGCGGGTCATTTTCTAAAACCTTTACATATTCTTCTATCTCATTAAGAAACTCATCACCAAGACCAACCCTGCGAGATTCATACCAATTGTGAGCATCAATTATGTCATTCGCTGCTTCTTCCTTAAATATTACAGTAAAACTCATTAGTCTGCTTTTGCCCTGTTCTTAACATTGTTCCAGGAATAAGATTCCGATTCTCCATTTTTATGACGAGCATATCTTTTCTTAACTTCTTCTTCCTGAGCAACTGTTAATGTAATATCTCTTTCAACTAATGATTTAACTTTTCTGAATAGTTCATCAATATTTTTATCACCAATGCGATAAAGATTGTTGTGAATATACTCTCTCTTTTCTAGTGCATCCATAGTCGTTAGTTTTATTCATCAGCAAATTTACAACATATTATTCTTAATTGTTCATTATTATTCTTTGATGATAACAAATCAATCAATATCCAGATGTTCGCTCTTCCTCAGTGTTTCGAGCAGGGATGAAAGTTCCTTCAGTGTTTCTTCCCTAAGTTCCTCAAACATCTCATCCTGCTCTTTAAATGCTTTTTCAAGTTTTATTGCAAGCGGATAAAGTTTTTCGGAGGCAATGGTGCCTGATATGCCTTTGAACGAGTGCAGCATCCTGCCGGCAGTTTCCGTATCGCCCTCTTCCAAAACTTTTGCAAGCTGTTCGTCAAAACTGATATGGTCGGTGTAGAACCGTTCAAGCAGGCGCTTGAAAAAATCCCATTTATTGGCAAACCGTTTGATGCCGAGTGGCACATCTATACCCGGCATTTCAATGTTTTTGTTTTCGGTGGTTTTCTCGTTCTGTTTTTCAACTACGACTCCTGGTGTTTTTTCTTGTTTCGGGGTATCGCCGGAAATGCCCCTTTTCTTCTTTACCCATTTGGCTACCTTGCGATAAAGCTCATCCGGCTCAATGGGTTTGGCTATCAGCTCTGACATTCCTGCATCAAGGCATTTTTGCAAAGCGTCGCCTACCGTGTCGGCAGTCATTGCTACTATTGGGATCTGGTTGGCACCAGGCAGTTGCTTTATCAATCTTGATGCCTTGAACCCGTCCAGTACGGGCATCTGAATGTCCATAAGTATAATGTCGAAGGATTGCAGTTTGCCGGCCACTTTCAGGGTGTCCACAGCAACCTGTCCGTTCTCGGCTATCTCAACAGTGACACCGGCAAGTTCAAGCATCTCGATTCCTATCATCTGATTGGCCTCGTTATCTTCCACAAGCAGAACTTTCACATTCTTAAGACTTTTAAGTTCATGGAGGAAGTGCGCCGATGTCTGCTTGAAAAGGGTTGATTTTGTCCCTTTGTGCCCATGTGCAAGCATTATCACGTCGTACAGTGACGAGTAATTGAATGGTTTGTGCAAGGCCCATATAGTACCTTTTTTCATCAGGCTATCAAGCTTCTTGTTTTCATAAAATGCCGATGAGGTGATGATAAACGGTATTTTTTTCTTTTTGTTAGTCTTGATAATGCTGTTCAGTTCCGATTCTTCTGGCCTGTTGTTAACAGGCCAGTCTGCTATCACAAAAGCATACTGTTCCGCAGTAGAGGATATCTCAAGTTTTATCTTCATCTCTTCGGTGCTGTCGGCATAATCATGGATAAAACCGAACTTGTTAAGCATCTCTCTCAGTGTCTTTTTCGTCTCATGGTTGAAAAGACTAACAAGTACTTTGTGCCTGTAAAGTTCATTGGGCATTGTTAACTTGTCGGTTTTTTGAACATCCTGTACTTCCAAAGGCAACGTGAACTTGAACGAACTTCCTGTTCCGAATTCGCTTTCGACCCATATCTTACCGTTCATCAGTCCGGTCAGTCTTTTACAAATGGCAAGCCCCAGACCTGTTCCACCGAATTTTCGTGTGGTTGAGATATCTGCCTGTGTGAATGACTCAAAAAGCGCCTTTTGGTGTTCGGGTTTGATACCGATTCCCGTATCCCTGACTTCGAATAGCAGTTCAACGTTATTGCCTTCCCGTTTCAGTACTTTCACGGAAGCTACCACAGAGCCTTCATCAGTGAACTTAACTGCATTATTCACAAGGTTTATCAATATTTGGCCTATCCTCAGTGGGTCACCGTAAACACTGAGCGGGACATCATTGTCGATGTTATAAACAAACTCAATTCCTTTCTTGAACGCTCGGTAAGAGACCATGTCGCTCATGTCGGAAAATACCTTTTCCAGATCGAACGGTATCTTTTCTATCGACAGTTTGCCTGCTTCTATCTTTGAAAAATCAAGTATATCGTTGATAATCCCGAGAAGTGATTTGGAGCCTGACTGGATGCGTTTCAGGTACTCTATGTTGGCATCGTCCCTGCTCTTCTCGATGGCAAGATGTGTCCATCCTAGAATTGCATTCATAGGAGTGCGAATCTCGTGGCTCATCCGTGCAAGGAAATCACTCTTCATGCGTGTTGCGGCCTCAGCCGACTCCTTGGCTTCTTTCAGCAGGGCGGCATCCATCTCTTTGGCTATGATTATTCCGAGGGTTACGGCATAGGCCTTGAAGATAGCCTTGTGTGAATCTATCCACTTCATCTTTTTGCCGTGCAGCCCGAACCCAATAAACCCCCAGAAGTTGTCCCTGGTGAAAATCGGTACAAGAAGCAGGCTTTCAAGTTCCAGCCATACGAACAGGTTCTGCTCTTCCTTTGGAAACTCCTCCCTGTTGCCGCTTATCACATCCTTGTCTTTCAGTGCAAAATACCATCTCGATGATATCTTTTCATAATCCACCATGTGCAGGTTCTCGCGGCTTATCGGATCGATAGACCCTTTGTGCCACTCGTACAGGTGTGATGTGTATCTTACATCCCCGCTGTTTGAATTTTCGTTTTTGAAGATAAAAGCGCTGTCAACCATGGCGTTGAATCCCACTATCCGCAGAGATTTGCTTATGGATTCAAGAGTGTCGTTCCCGATAAGAAGTTCACGTACCGCATCAGCAACACCCTGCAGGAACCGGTCACGTACCATCACTTCCTGAATGGCATTCATCTGATCGGTAACATCGACGATAACCCCCTGAAGAATGATGTCACTTGATCCGTCTTTATTTATGGCCATTCCTTTCTCGTGCAGCCATCTGACATTCCCCTCGGCATCCTCGATGCGGTATTCCACTTCGAACGATTGATTGCGGCTTACCGCTTTTTTAATGGTTTCGATCACATTGGCCCTGTCCTCGGGAATTATGAGGTTTGTGAATGTCTGAATACCTTCGATAAAATTTACGCGGCTGAAGCCGGTGATCTTTTCAAAACCGCTGCTGAGGAACAGCATGGTACGTCCGTCATCGTATTTGCAGTTGTACACTATACCCGGTACATTCGATACTATGTTTCGGTAATTCTCCCTGCTCCTCTCCAGCTCTTTCAGGGCTCTCTTAAGTTCGGTAATGTCGGTTGACATGCCGCAGACTGCCACAGAACGGCCCTCTTTGTCGTGAATAGGGAACTTGTTCGACAGGTAATACCTTTTGTTTTTTCCTTCGCCAAATTCCTCTTCCGATATCAAAGGCTTGTTGTGCTGGATAACTTTCAGGTCTGTTTCTCTCCATTTGTCAACCTTTTCTTTCGGGAAAAACTCATGGTCGTAATGGCCAATGACCTCAGTCCCTTCAGGGATGTTCATTTTTTTCAGCCATATCTGGTTAACAAGGGAGTATTTTCCTTCAAGGTTCTTTACGTAGATGAGTGAGATGCTGTTGCTGATTATATCGTCCAGAAGGCGCCTGTTCTCGTCGATCTCTTTCTCAATGAGTTCGCGCCTGTGTTCATCTGTCATTATTTTTCTGAAAAAGAAGATAAAAATAGCTCCGCCACCGAATATGGACATAAGTACGATGCCAAGCAGAAACCTGAAACTGAGCTCACTCCAGTACTTCTGTTCCGATACCTGAAAATCGAGGGCTTTTGACGAATCATAAAGAAGCTCCTGTCCACTTTTTCTCAGATCGCCGGCAACAACCATCATATCTTGCACAAGCTGAATGTCCTTCATCAATGTCTGTTCGTATTCGCGTAATCCCTGCCTGAGCTTTGCTATTTTTGATCTCAGGTAGCGCTCCGATACGTTCCTTTCTAAAACATACGTATATTCGAACATATTGTCAAAACTATTGGAAAGACTATCAGTGATCGCCTTGAAGTCGGTATTTATCCTTAACCTTTTTATTTCGTATCGAACTTTCAATATGTTTGAATGTATCTTGTTCAGATATGCCAGCACGAGAATGGGCTGGCCTGGATGTTTCTTAGCCCAGTTGCTCACAGTAAGTTGAGAGCTGTTCTTGACGTTATCGATGGTGTAAAAGAAACTGTCAAGCTGATGGTCAAGTTTCTTTTTTGAGCGGATAAGTTCTATGTAAATTTTGTAATTTTTATTGAAATCGGCTATGTTCTTAACCATAGGATCAAGCATTTGCATAGTTTTCTCATGCAGCTTGTTCTTATCAATATCCATCAGGATATTGTTCATTACGGCAGTGAGGGAATCCACATAACCTGAAAGTGTTGTGTCTTCGTTCATCACAAGGTTTTTCTCACTGAGTCTTACCTTGTAGATCACGTCAAGAAGTTCACGAACAGTGTTTGTTCTTTCATTGATCTTGTTTAGGCGGTTGATGCCCCTGATACCGAGGACTGATACTATGGCAAGCAGGGCAAACAAGATGGAAAAACCGATGATGATCTTACGCTTTATGGAACCGTGTATTTTTTTTTGTATCAGATTGTTTATCATTTTATCTTAGGTGAAAATAAGTTTCCGTAAAAATAATCGAATGTTTTATTAAAAACTTTACTTTAGCTCAATCATTGTGGCAAAAAGTAAAAAAATATTTTCCAACATTAGAATAAAGTTAATATAAATAACAGATGCGAACATATAAAAGTTTATCAATTAGTTTGTTTCTTTTGTTTTTTAGTATTGTTCTCCTGGCGCAAAATCCAAAGAGAGAGATGCGCGGTGTATGGATGGCAACGGTGAAAAACCTTGACTGGCCAAGCAACCGTGGATTATCCACAGAAGAGCAAAAAGGGGAGATAGATGCGATTCTCGAGAATGTAAGCAGTCTTGGTTTAAATGCCGTATTCCTGCAGGTGAGGCCTGCCTCTGATGCGTTCTACCGATCGTCGAAAGAACCGTGGTCAAGGTTTTTGGCGGGAGAGGAGGGAAGAGCACCAAAACCGTATTACGATCCTCTTAAGTACTGGATAGAAAAGGCAAGGCATTACGGCATAGATGTTCATGCATGGATAAATCCCTTCCGAATTACATCAAAAGCAGGAGAGGAGTTACATCCCGGACACCCCATTGCCCGGCATCCGGATTGGGTGATAAATTACAACGATAAACTTTATCTCGACCCTGGAATACCGGCAGTTCGCAAGTACATAGATTCGATTGTTGCAGATATAGTCAGGAATTATGATGTGGCAGGTATTCACATGGACGATTACTTCTATCCCTATCCGGCCAATGGAATTGAATTTCCCGATTCAGCATCTTACCGGCAGTATTGTGACACAACAGTTTTTTCCGACAGGAATGAGTGGAGGAGAGATAACGTGAACCGTACTGTTGAAATGATCAGTGCAACAGTTAAAGCTCTTAAGCCGTGGGTATCGTTCGGGATCAGTCCTTTCGGGGTGTGGCGTAATTCTGATGTTGACCCGCGCGGATCGGAAACGCATGCAGGCATTACGAATTACGATATGCTTCATGCCGACGTTCTCACATGGCTGAAAAACGGCTGGGTCGATTACATCGTGCCGCAGATTTACTGGTACAGGGACCATCCGGCAGCAGGTTTCAGGGAACTGGCCAACTGGTGGGACAGGAACAGCTACGGGATTCCTGTCTATGCAGGAATAAGTATCTACAAGATAAATTCGGACAAGCCCGCATGGAAAGATCCCGGTGAAACACCTGCCCAGCTAAAGCTGATAAGGTCACTGAATAGTTTTGAAGGCTCTGTGTTCTTCAGGTATGCTTTTTTGAACCGTGACCTGCTGGGATTGCAGGATTCGTTAAGGTACAGGTATTACTCGACCCCGGCGCTTACTCCTGTTGTGAAAGGTGGTGCAGACATGCCTCCGGTAAGGATAAAAAGAGTGAAAGCAAGCCGTAAAAAGCTGAAGTGGAAGATCGACAAAAAAGATGCCGGGAATGTGAAATATTTTATCGTGTACTTTTACCGGGATGGAGAACGCTTTAATCCCGCAGATGCGGGACAGATACTAACCATAACCGGGGAAAATATTTTGCCGTTGCAGAAAAATAAGAACAGAAAGGTTTTTTACCGGGTCTCGGCAGTTGATAAGTACGGGAATGAAGGGGATATCAGTAAGGCGGTTGATTAATATTTTTTATCGTGCTCTAATCTATTATTGAAAATTACTAAAGTTTCGCACATTCTTTTAATTGATTGATAATGAATTAGAAAAACAAACTGCATTTTTCAT
>JALVJU010000332.1 GCA_027034005.1 Marinilabiliaceae bacterium | reverse complement strand
GGATGCTAGTGTATTTTCGTTTTCAACTGACAGCGACAACGTTCGCCGTCGTTTGTAATATGCCAATCGTTAGGCTTCATGCAAGAAAAAGATTAAAACAGTGGGCTCTACTACCAATTTAGTCGATAAAATAGCATTAAGGGGATGTAATGTGTAGAATCTCAAGGTTTCAAGATTGATTGCTGTTCTATGAGGTACATCCGTTAAAGTATTGAGTTTTAATTACAACAGTGTTTGTGCAATAAATCTTTCACGGAGATAGCAGTAGATACTAACATCTAGTCTTCCTGAGCTCTGGGTTCCCAGAAATGTTTCCCGAAATCCTGTATCTGATCATTAATTACAGTTATCCCTTCGTTCTCGAGAAGTTCCTGCATTGTGTTTTCTCCGGGGAAATGTGTCTTGCCGGTCAGCAGGCCTTTGCGGTTCACCACCCTGTGGGCAGGTACATACTCTTTTTGTTCATAGGCTCTGTTCATTGCCCATCCTACCATTCTTGCAGCTCCCGGCGCTCCAACAGCCCGCGCAATGGCACCGTATGAAGTAACACGGCCATAAGGTATCTGCCGTGCAACTTCATAAACTTTTTCAAAAAAACTTTCTTGATTGTTGTCGTTCTGTATGGTCAATTTTATTCGAGTTTGAATTTTGCCGACACCTGACTAATCACTTTTATCTTTTCAAAATCCACGGCCAACGGCTCTTCGTCTGCCACCGGTGCTGCAGCATAGCTCATTTCCATACGTGAACGGCCTTTTGCATAGTTGATGCTGTATGAGTTACCATCGGAGATGAAAATTGCGGCTCCCGGTTTCTGGCCAAGTGGCTGTACCATTGCTTCGGCTTGTCTTTTTGCTTTTTGTACAGCTTTTGACCGGAGTTCCAGTTTCAACTGTTCGAGTTTTGAATATTCAGTTTTTTCAAGTTCTACGTTCGATATTTTTATCTTTTCCAGTCCGGCTATAACTTTTCCTGCTGTTAAAGCATCATAAACAACGAGCGAGTATGATTTGCTTTTCAGCACATCTTGTGATCTCAGGAAATACTTTTTAAAGTTGCTTGAAAGGTCGGTGAGTTTAAGCTGCTCTTTAAGGTCGATACCAAGGCTTTTTAAGACTTTTGCCATTTTGTTCTCCTGTTCTTCAACCGAGAGTTTCCCTTTTGTGTCTTTTTCGGCAATAAAGATGGAAAGCCATATCTTATCCGGTGTTACTGCCGTATCAACTTTTGCCGATGTTTCAATGTACGGCTGGTCGATGAAGTTCTTCGTTTGTGCTTTCAGGGATGTAATACCTGCGGTTGCAATTAAGATTATTAACAGTAATGTTCTCATGATGTTTGTTTTTTGTGGCCGAAGCCGGTGATTAGACATTACAGGTTCAAAAAGTGTGCCGTGATCAAACTTTTTTCTTTTTCACTATACGGGACTTGACGCCGCGGCCGGCACTACGATAGTGGTCGTATTCGATATCGATGTCCGGTTCTTCAAGTTTGGGACCTGCCGGCAGTCTGAACCTTAGATATTTAATAGGTATGCCATGTTCAAGCCATTTGCTTTCGTAATATGTTTTTATCGACAGTATATCTCCCGTAAATCCGGAAGCATAAAGGTCAGTCTCATCGACCTCAGGTGTTATGTTATTTGTTTGCAACAGTTCACGGGTGTATGTGTACATGAAATTTGAGTCTGTCTTAAGGTGGACGATGCCATTGTTCGCAAGAATGTTTTTATACAGTTCGAGGAAGCGCGTTGAAGTGAGCCGTTTACGGGTTTTCTTCATTTGGGGGTCGGGAAAAGTAAGCCAAATCTCCGAAACTTCGTCTTTATCAAAGAATGAAGTTATGAGTTCGATATGTGTACGGATAAAGGCGACATTACCGAGCCCTTCGTTTAATGCATCGGTTGCTCCCCGATACATACGGGCGCCTTTTATGTCGATGCCAATGAAGTTCTTGTCAGGGAAAAGTCGTGCAAGGCCCACGGTGTATTCTCCTTTGCCGCATCCCAGTTCAAGGACTAACGGATTGTCATTTCTGAAGAAATCTTTGTTCCATTGTCCCTTCAGACTAAATCCATTCTCTTTCAGATCAGAATATCCGGCCTGATACACATGCTTGTATTCCGCCATCTCGGCAAACTTTCTCAACTTGTTCTTACCCATGGGAATGATGTAATGCTGTAATGATAGAATGATTAAATTGCTTGTACAAAGTTAATATTTTTCCCCTATGGGGCAGTTAAAAGAATCTTGTTTCGTGAATAGTCATTTACCATTTTTAAGCATTGACCCATACACCTTTATTCACTATATTTTGTATTAATTGAATGTTGATTACCAACATTATTAAGATCTATTTTATGCAAATTCTGACAATAGAACTTACCGGGAGTGATTCTTTAAAAGCATTGGAGGAGCTTGAGAATAAACACCTTATCAGGATAGTAAAGCAACCTGATTTGAACTCATATGCATTTCCGGGGGAAAGGCTAAGTGAAGAAGATTTTAAAGAGTGGGTTGAGTATGCCGGAGAATCCCCTGCAATAAATATTTCAGAAGCAAAACAACAATGGGCTATTCAAAAGAAAAAGCTCCAAAAACGTATTCGTTAAGTGTAACTGAAAACGCACTTCAGAATATAAATGACATTACGGGGTACATTGCCTTCATTAAACATCAACCGTTAAATGCTATACGCGTTGGGGATAAAATATTTGAAACCATTGATAGAATAGGGAAAAATCCTTTGGCTTTTAGGGAATGTGAAAAAATACGAACAAAAAATAAGATATATCGTAAGGCGGTATGCATGAGTTGGAATATCATTTATAAGATAAAAAGTTCTGATATAATTATTCTTTGAGTGATCCATGCATGTCGCAGGCCCTCAAAGATAAAAAAACTACGGAGAGTTAAATGACATTGTGCAAATGTGATCAAGGTAATTTCACAAAATTAGAATAGTTTAATTTGTGCCGGACTTTTCACTCCGTACGATTGTCAGCCCTATATCGTTTATTCCTTCCAGTTCATCGTACCGCATGCCTTGAATTATATTGAATTTGTATTCTCCGGGCTCGGCAAACTTGACATTTCTTCTGTAAGGATACTGAACGAGGAAGAGGTCTCCCCAGCCGCTGCCGATCCATTTACCGTGCTCATTGGCAAGATACAGGTTAATTGTGTCGCGGATGGTCTTTCCTTTGGGTGAAGTCACATCAACAAAAAGCCACAGGTTACTGTTGGGATAGTCCGATTTGTTACGGACATCGATTAAAATATCATAGTAGTGTGATATGTCGTCTAACTTAACATGGAAAGAAGCCATTGAGTCCTTGTTCCATCCTCCATCGGGAATGGTTACATACTCTTCGTAAACGACATCGGGGCCGCAACCTGCAAAGAGCAACAGCAGCAAGCCCCATATTAAATTACTTTTTTTGATCTTTGTTATTTTGTGCATCACGGTTCTGGTTGTATGGTCGTCTCCTGTTCTTTCTCGGCTTGAATTTTTTACGACGGTTACTTTTCTTGTCATCGAAGCGGGTGAGACTTTCCTGTTCTATTACGTTGTGATAGTTGAGTTCCTTTTCATCCGCTGGTTTGCTTCTGGGATCCTCAAGTTCGTTCACTCTTTTGTTCGATCTGTTTATATCGATAACCTCTTTCACCCTGTCTACCGAAAGCTGTACCAGATTAACGGGTATGTCTTTCTCGGTGGAATACCACATTGTACGCTTGAAGATATCTGTTTTAAAGTGATAGAACGTGTTGTCGGTTGTTTCCAGAGGTATCGAAGTGTCCGGGAAATCACTCTGGGCATCCAGATAAGCATCAAGCTCGTAATTGAGGCAGCATTTCAGTTTGCCACACTGTCCTGCAAGTTTTTGCGGGTTTAGCGATATCTCCTGGTACCTTGCCGACTGGGTGGTGACAGAATTGAAGTTCGACATCCATTTCGAGCAGCATAGCTCGCGCCCGCAAGGACCAATTCCGCCAATGCGTCCTGCCTCCTGCCGTGCACCTATCTGGCGCATTTCAATCCTGACCCTGAACCTTTCGGCCAGCACTTTGATCAGGCGCCTGAAGTCAACACGTTCATCGGCTATGTAGTAGAATATGGCCTTTGTTCCGTCGCCCTGGTATTCCACATCGCCGATCTTCATGTTCAGGTGAAGGTCCAAGGCAATGTTCCTTGACTCAAGCATGGTCTCATGTTCCTGTTTACGCGCCTCTTCCCATTTCTCTATGTCAACGGGTTTTGCCTTGCGGTAAACACGCTTGAACTCGTATGATTCAGGTGAGATATTGTTTTTCTTCATCTGGAGTAAAACCAGGTCACCGGTAAGGGTTACCGTGCCTATGTCGTGACCGGGAGATGCCTCCACGGCAACGATGTCACCTTTGTTTAGCCTTAATCCGTTGCTGTTCCTGTAGAACCCTTTTCGCGTATTCTTAAACTGCACCTCTACTATGTCCGTCGTGTTGAACGATTTGGGAAGGTCGGCCAGCCAGTCGTAAACGTCAAGCTTGCCACATCTTCCGGAACATGCAACAGGGGTATTATCTTTTTTAACTATATCTTCTTCCATAACTTAATTCTAAAACGGTTGTAAAGTAATAATGTTTCTTCTCTCTTCATTCAACTTTTCACTTTTTACTTTCAACTCATCTGTTTTTGATCAATATAATAATTTTGAGAATTAAATCCATAAAAATAATCCTCGAATTACCGTTCTGGTTAATGTGCGAATGAGCCAGGTCGAACTCTTCCGCCATTTGATGCACATTGTTGTCGTTGATGAACGGTGCAAATTTAACTGAAAAATCTTTTTCGCGGGGTGTCATGTACACAAGCTTCGGCTCCCGGATATTTGAGATGTAGTTTTCTCTGATCATGCGAAGGCAGTATTCAAAGAATTCCTTTTGTTTTTGCCGTGTAAGTCTGCTCATCTCCTCGCTCCAGGCTATCAGGTCCTGCAGTTTGCGTGAATATGCATTTCGCATGAGAAAAACAAAATTGTCGAAAAAGAAATCAAGGTCTTCACTTCCCTCTACTATCTCAAATGCGTTTACCAGGTTCCCGTTGGCAAGACGTGCAAAGCTGTATGCGTCTTCTTCCTCAAGGCCGTCCTCCATCAATTCTTCAGCAATCTCTTCATCGGTGAAAGGCAGTATTTTCAGTTGTTGTGTGCGTGAAGCGATTGTGCCCAGAACCTCGTCAGGTTTGTCGGAAACAAGTATGAAGACTGTTCCTGCAGGCGGCTCCTCAAGCAGTTTCAGAAGTTTGTTTGCCGCTGTGGGGTTCATTTTTTCAGGCATCCAGATGATCATTACCTTATACTTACCTTCAAATGTTTTCAGGCTCAGTTTCCTGATTATCTCTTGACTTTCGTGCTTGTAAATCTGCCCCTGTTTTTTCTCTGCCCCAATAAAATCGTACCACTGGTTAAGGTTGAAATATTTTTTCGTGAGGACAATGTTACGCCACTCTTTGATGTAATCGTCGCTGACAGCTTCTTTTTCGTTCCCTTTTTTTACAACGGGGAAAACAAAATGCAGGTCAGGGTGGATCAGTTTAGAGTATTTTTTACACGAATGGCACTCTCCGCACGAGTCCCCGTCCACGGGTGATTCACAGTTGATGTACTGTGCAAAGGCGATAGCAAGAGGCAGCTTACCCGAACCTTCGGGACCTGCAAACATGTATGCATGGCTGACCCTGTTCTCTTTGGTCATGCTTACCAGGG
Organism: Marinilabiliaceae bacterium; assembly: GCA_027034005.1. Taxonomy (GTDB): domain Bacteria; phylum Bacteroidota; class Bacteroidia; order Bacteroidales; family Marinilabiliaceae; genus JAADEM01. Next base: position 6,333 of record JALVJU010000332.1, on the reverse strand, counting down.
TACTCTTTACCTGTGTATGTCCCTTTATATCGCGAAAAAACATTCTTGTCTCTTTTTATCAAAAGTTCAAAGATAGTAATTTCATTTTTAGGGTGCAGGTCGGGATGAAAAACTTTGAATTTTATCAGGCGCAAAAATGAATAGTTTGCTATCCGCAAGCTTTTGGTTATTTTTGTGTGAAATAAAACCGGATAACAATGACAAAGAAAAAATATACCGAGATAGCCGAGCTGGGCGAATTTGGGCTGATAGATCATCTCACAAAGAACATAAAAATAAAAAATGAGTCAACACTGAAAGGTGTAGGTGATGATGCTGCCGTGTTGGACTACAAAGACAAACAGGTTGTGGTGAGTACCGATCTTCTTCTGGAGGGTATCCATTTCGATCTGACATATACTCCCTTGAAGCATCTTGGTTACAAAGCTGTGGTGGTGAACCTTTCGGATATCTATGCCATGAATGCCGAACCGAAGCAGATAACCGTATCTGTGGGGCTAAGCTCAAAGATGAGTGTGGAGGCAGTGGACGAATTCTATGAGGGGGTTTATCTTGCATGTGAAAGGTATGATGTTGATCTGGTTGGCGGCGACACATCTTCATCGCTTACAGGTTTTGCCATTAGTGTAACAGCCGTTGGTGAAGGGGAGAAAGACAGTATCACATACAGGAGTGGTGCCGGCGTTAACGACCTTATCTGCGTATCAGGTGATTTTGGTGCGGCATATATGGGACTTCAGCTTCTTGAAAGGGAGAAAAAGATCTTTCAAAGCAACCCTGAAGTGCAGCCTGATCTTGCTACCCACGACTATCTTCTCGAACGTATCCTGAAACCGGAGGCAAGGAGAGAGGTGACCGAGTTGCTGAGGAAGATAGGGATAAAACCAACCTCCATGATCGATGTCTCCGACGGGATATCTTCGGAAATGTTGCATATCTGTAAAGAGTCGAATGTAGGTTGCCGTTTGTATGAGGAGAAGATCCCGATAGATGCTACTACGGCAATGCTGGCAGAAGAGATGGGTATCAATCCTTTGGTGGCAGCCCTTAACGGAGGTGAGGATTATGAGTTACTTTTCACAATTAAACAGGAGGATTACGAGAAATTTACCGGTGCTGACGGTGGAATAAACATTTATGCCATTGGCCACATAACAGAAGAGAGCAAAGGTGCATATCTTGTTACATCATCGGGCCAGGAGGTGAAACTGACAGCACAGGGATGGAAGCATGGATAGAAGTTGGAAAGTTAAAAAGTTGAAAGTTAGAAAGTTGAAAGTAGAAAGTGAGGGGGAGTTTAGTCGGCAGTTAGAAGTCGGCAGCCGGCAGCCGGAAGAAAGAGTTGATGTGCAAACTTAATAATCGAATCAATGAATAAGCAAATCAACGAATAGCCATAAAACCCTTTAACCATTTAGCCATAAAACCATAGAACCATAGAACCATAGAACCATAGAACACTTTAACCATATAATGCCATGTACGAATATCTTCGCGGAAAAATTGCAGATTCAAGTCCTGCCCATGTTGTGATCGATGTAAACGGAATAGGTTATTTTTTGAACATATCGCTGAATACATACACTAGGCTCAGTGGTAAGAGTGAAGTGACTCTTCTTGTTCATGAGAACATCCGTGAAGATGCTTTCAGCCTGTACGGTTTCATTGACGATACAGAGCGCAGCTTGTTCCGGCAGTTGATATCGGTTTCCGGTATCGGGGCCAACACTGCACGCATGATGCTTTCGTCGATGGTACCTGATGAGATAAGCAATGCTATACTTACCGGAAATGTGGCTGTTCTGAAAGCCATTAAAGGCATAGGTGCCAAGACAGCACAGCGTGTCATTGTGGATCTGAAAGATAAGCTCGGAAAAACTTCGGCAGATGCAAAAATATTTGCCTCAATGGACAATACAATAAGAGAAGAAGCGTTATCAGCTTTAGTGATGTTAGGCTTTAACAAAGGCAGTGCCCAGAAGGTTATCGACAAGATACTGGCGGGCAGTCCCGATGAAAAAGTTGAAGGCGTTATAAAGCAGGCGCTAAAGATGTTGTGATTCGGTTGTCCGTATTTTCTTTTTTGTAAACTGACTTGAACAAGAAAAAGGTAAAATATATACTTTTTGCTGTCGTCTATGGCATTTTATTTTTTGCAGTTCAACCAATGGCTGTTTCAGGTAATTTGCTGTCGAATGCCGGTACATCATTCCCACAGTCTGCAGATACCACAAAAACAGAGTTAAAGTATGAGATATCGGACGAGACGGGCAATCCCATACTTGATGAAGAACGTAAAAAAGGCCTTGACCTCAAAGACCCGGAGAACCTTGACTACACTTTTGATTACGATTACAAAACAGGCAACATCACTGTTTACCGCAAAATAGGCAACCTTAATGTTAGGCTCCCCTACACAATGTCGCTTGAAGAGTTCCTTGATGTTGACACTCGCAAATCCCTTATCTCATACTGGAACCAGAAGAATAAAGAAGCGGCCCTTTTTCAGCAGGCCGGCGGAAAGTCTACAATTTTCAATCCCAGCTGGAATGTAGGAGGACAAGGGTTTCAGAGTATTTTCGGTAGCAACAACATTGATATACGGCTTCAGGGAATGGCTGAACTTATCATCGGCATTCAGCAGACAAAACTTGACAACCCTACTTTGCAGGAACGCCTGCGAAAAACCACAACATTTGACTTTAGGCAGAAGATACAGATGAACATCACAGGAAAGATCGGGGATAAGCTGAAGCTGGGCGTGAACTACGACACCGAAGCCACATTCGATTTCGAGAACCAGATAAAGCTGGAGTTTGAAGGTGACGAGGATGATATTCTGAAAAAGATAGAAGTGGGTAATGTAACCCTGCCACTGCCGGGCACGCTAATTACCGGAAGCCAGAGTCTGTTTGGCCTGAAGACCGAGATGCAGTTCGGTAAACTTACCGTGACCGGAATCTTTTCGCAGCAGAAAGGTGAGACAAAGGTGATGAACATTGAAGGCGGTGCTCAGACACAGGAGTTCGAACTGGGGATAGACGATTATGATCAGAACCGCCACTTCTTCCTAAACAACTTCTTTCGCAGTTTGTACGACGATGCCATGTCGACACTGCCTACTCCAACGTCGCGTATCAACGTGAACAAGATAGAGGTATGGGTCACCAATAAGGTGGGTAACTTCGATGATTCCCGTAACATCCTTGGTTTTCTCGACCTTGGTGAGAACAGTCAGTTCATCAACAACGACAACATGTGGTCAGGGCCGGCTAATGCAGTTCCTGCCAACGGTGCTAACAACCTTTACGAGTCGATGAACAACCAGTATGCTGCAGTAAGGGACATCAATCAGGTTACATACGTTTTTGCGCCTCTTGCTGCGCAGAACTTCATTGCCGGTAAGGATTACGAGAAGCTGGAGAATGCAAGGAAACTTTCCCCTTCGGAGTATACCCTGAACCCTACTCTTGGTTACATCTCGCTGAATACTTCTCTAAATGCTGATGAGGTGCTTGCAGTGGCTTACGAGTATACTTATCAGGGCAAGGTATACAAAGTGGGTGAATTTTCAAGCGACGGTATCGATGCGCCCCAGACTCTTTACCTGAAACTTATAAAAGGAACCAACCTTACACCGGAGATCAAGGAGATGTGGAACCTGATGATGAAAAACATCTACAGTATTGGTGCATACAATGTCAACAAAGATGATTTTTTCTTTGATGTTGTTTATCAGAATGACTCTACCGGTACCGACATAAATTACTTTCCCGAAGGGCTGACACCTGATCAGGGCGGTGTGAAAGGAGAACTGTTTATCCGGTTGATGGGACTTGATAACCTGAACTCACGGGGCGATCCTCAACCTGACGGTGTTTTTGACTTTATTCAGCCTTTTACCATAGTGCCTGATAATGGACGGATAATCTTTCCTGTGCTGGAGCCTTTTGGTTCTCACCTGAAAAAAATACTTAACGGGCAACAGGAGCTGATAGACAAGTATGTTTACCAGGCTTTGTACGATAGTACACTGGTGGTCGCAGCCGAGCATGCCGACAGGAATAAGTTTAAACTGAAAGGTAAGTACAAATCTTCTTCCGGTTCCGAGATATCGCTTAATGCAATGAACATTCCGCAGGGATCGGTGATAGTTACCGCAGGAGGATTAAAGCTGGTTGAAAATGTTGATTACACAGTAGACTACACTCTCGGGCGTGTCAAGATCATTAATTCCGGCTTGCTTGAATCGGGAACGCCAATACAGGTATCGCTTGAGAACCAGTCACTGTTCAATATGCAGACAAAGACACTGATGGGTACTCACCTCGATTACAGATTCAATGATAACTTTAACATCGGGGCAACGGTGATGCATTTGCGCGAAAGGCCTTTGACAGAAAAAGTGAACATAGGCGACGATCCCATATCGAACACTATATGGGGTATGAATGCTTCTTTTTTCACCGAATCGGACGGGCTAACAAGGGTACTTGACAAACTGCCGCTGATACAGACAAAAGAGACATCGAACATCAACTTTGAGGGTGAGTTTGCACAGTTGATCCCGGGGCACCCAAATGTGATAGATGAGAAAGGGAGTGCCTATATCGATGACTTCGACGGGACAAGCATTTCGTATGACATAAAGAACTGGACTGCGTGGAAACTTGCAAGTACCCCTCAGGGACAGGATGACCTTTTCCCCGAGGCCAATTCCATAAACGATCTTACCTATGGAATAAATCGTGCACGTATGGCATGGTATGTCATTGACCCGTTGTTCCTGCGTAATATGCCTACTACTCCTTCATACATAAAGCAGGATGAGGCCCAGCGTAACAACCATTTTGTGCGGGAGGTGTACGAGAAGGAACTTTTCCCCGACAGGGAGAGTCCCTATGGACAACCGACAAATATTCCCGTGCTTAATGTCGCTTTTTACCCAAACGAACGGGGGCCATACAACTTCGATGTTGAGGGGGTGAATGAAGACGGAACCCTTAAAGACCCGGAAAAACGATGGGGCGGTATCATGCGTAAGATCGAGACAAATGATTTTGAAGCTGCCAACATTGAGTATATTGAGTTCTGGATGATGGATCCGTTTGTGTACGAGACAGACCCGGATAAAAAAGGTGAACTCTACTTTAACCTGGGAAATGTATCTGAAGATATCCTTCGTGACTCCCGTAAAGCTTTTGAGCAGGGACTGCCCGGGCCTGATGAGGCATTCGACGTAGATAGTACCAGCTGGGGATATATCCCGAGAAAGCAGAGTATGGTGAATGCTTTCAGCAACGATCCGCAGACACGACTTAGTCAGGACGTTGGCCTCGACGGCATGTCAACCGATGAGGAGAGGAATTATTACAGAAAAAATCCATATCCATTCCTCGACCTGATAGAGCAGCTTTTTCAGTCGGGAGGGCTGACAGAAGATGCATACAATCAGGTGATGAAAGACCCGTCAACGGATAACTATCACTACTACCGTGGAAGTGATTACGACAAGGATAGTGTTAGCATTCTTGATCGTTACAAGCTGTTCAACGGTCCTGAAGGCAACTCTGTACCTTCCGAATTTTCTCCCGAACCGTATGCGACAGCAGCAACCTCTCTGCCCGATGTTGAAGATATCAACCTTGATAACACACTGAGTGAGAAAGAGAGTTATTTTCAGTATAAGGTTGACCTCTTCAAAGGCATGAACGAAGAGAATAACAAATATATCGTTGATTCGCGTGAAGGCGAGAATTCCAAAGGTGATAAGGTTATGTGGTATCAGTTCAAAATACCTATTTCAAAACCTGATACCACAGTTGGTATGATCCGTGATTTCAGGTCGATACGTTTTGTACGTATGTTCATGAACAACTTCAACGATACCGCGATACTTCGTTTTGCAACTCTTGACCTGGTGCGTGGCGAGTGGAGACGGTACAGCCTGCCTCTGTATGATTCAAAGGACAATGTGATCCCAGATCCAAACACTCAGGTTTATGTTTCTGCGGTAAACATTGAAGAGAATGGTCAGAAGGAGCCTGTTAACTATGTTCTTCCTCCCGGCATCGACCGCCAGATAGACCCGGCCAACCCGCAGCTTCGTCAGTTGAATGAGCAGTCGTTGCTGATGAAAGTGACCGACCTTGCCAGGGGCGATATGAGGGGCGTGTTCAAATCGCTGGGAATGGATATTCGTCAGTATCACAGGTTGCAAATGTTTGTTCATGCGGAAGCATTAAATGAAGGAGACCTGCAGGACGAGGAGATGTCGGTATTTATGCGTATAGGCTCCGATTATCAGGACAACTACTATGAATATGAGATACC
>JALVJU010000331.1 GCA_027034005.1 Marinilabiliaceae bacterium | reverse complement strand
AGCAAGGATGAGTATGTGAAATTGCTCGACCGGTTCGACTGGAACAACATTGATCCGGAGGAGTGGGTACGGCTTGCATGGAAATCCGGAATGAAGTATGTGGTTCTCACATCAAAGCACCACGATGGATTTGCCCTTTGGGATAGCAAGGTGAGCGATTATAACATAGGCACTTACACTGATCACAAACGTGATATTGTAAAAGAGGTGTCGGATGCATGTCATAAATATGGCCTGAAGTTCGGCCTTTACTACTCGCACTGGATAGACTGGGAGCACCCGTACGGCTGGGACCATACAAAAGAGATTTACAAGATAACCCAGCAGCAATACGATGAGTACTGGCAGCAGAAAGTTATCCCTCAGATGAAAGAGCTGCTTACCAATTACGGAAAGATCGATATGATATGGTTTGATATGTGGATAAACCATTCGCGCACCATTGTTTCGAAAAAAGAGCTGGAACAGCTAAAGGGGCTTATACGTAAACTTCAGCCTGAATGCCTGATAAATTCCCGCATAGGCTTGTCGTTGCAGGAGTATCCTGATGTTGATTTTCGTACTCTTGGTGATAATGTTATGGGTCAGCAGAAGTTTGACTTTCCGTGGCAGTCGCCTGCTACGGTTGCACATTCATGGGGATACAGCGCTTACGATGACAAATGGAAGTCTACGACTGCTTTGTTGCATTCACTGATAAACAATGTGAGCCTGAACGGTAATCTTTTGCTGAATATCGGGCCGAGGGCAAACGGCGATGTGCCTTACGAGATATCGCAACGATTGACCGATATTGGGAGTTGGCTTGAGGTGAATGGTGAGTCAATTTATGGAAGCGGAGCTTTCGACCTGCCCGCAGACCTTCACGACTGGGGACGGATAACTGTGAAAAAAGAGAATGACGGCAGGACGAAAGTTTATTTGATGGTATACAACTGGCCCCTCGAAAAAAGCATAACAGTTACCGGGATCAAAAGCGCACCTCAAAAGGTTTACATGCTTGCTGATAAGATGAAAGCCCCATTGAAGTATGATTTTAATACAGTTGTGACCAATATCGATCTTAGCGTTCCTCAGCCCGACCCGTTTGTTTCAGTGATAGTGATGGAATACGACAGTTATCCCGAAACAGAGGAGGGGCTTGTTGCTAAGAGTGTTTATGGCGGATACTCTCTGACTCCATACAATTTTTACGACCACAAAGGTAGCAGTATGCGTGTTAAGCCAAAGGTTTACGGTTCCATACCTGCTCATCTCAACGTTGATGAAGACAGTGAGTATCACTGGAGGATATTTGTCGATAAGCCCGGGCAGAAAAAGCTGGATGTATCTTATGGGTTTGAAGGTGAAGGAAACGGCGGCAGCATTTCTGCTGAGGTGGCTGGTGAGACGTTTAAGCTTGGTGTTGAGAACACCGGTCTGTTTGTAACAGAGCCGGGACAGGACAGCCGTCTTGAAAACTACAAGTCATATAATCCGGGAACTGTTAAATTCGATAAGCCGGGATACTACGATGTTAAAGTTGAGGTAAAACCGAAGAAGGGTAAAGAGATACACCTGCAATGGTTATGGCTTGAGTAGAAAACAGTACAATCTTTTTAGGGTTTGGGTAGACGTATCTGACAATTTTACTTATTTTTGAGCATAAACGAAAAATGAATTATGAGAAAATTACTGGTTTTTATTTCTTTAGTTGCTGCATCTTTTACTTTGAAAGCCCAGGTTCTGATCTACCCTGTTACTTCCATGGAGTATATTTTTAGTGTTTCCGATGTGGAAGCGAATCTGGATGGTGGTACCGCAAATATTAATACCAATATGCGATTTACCGCATTCTTTAACATTGAACAGACATGGCATTTTGATTTCAGCGATAAGTTTGGTCTTTACACAGGGCTGGCATTCAATAATGTGGGATTGATTATCGATGATTACCGGTACAATGATATGGTATCGATTGACTATGATAAGGTGAAAAGAAGATCATACAACATGGGGCTCCCTCTCTCTTTTAAATTTGGTAATTTTAGTAAGAATATATACCTGTTTGCCGGTGGAGAGATAGAATTACTGTTCCACTATAAAGAAAAGTACTGGTTGAATGATACCAAATACAAATCAAAGGAGTGGTTCAGTAAAAAGACCGAGAGATGGGCTCCTTCTGTTTTTGCAGGGATACAGCTTCCGGGAGGTATGTTTGTAAAATATAAATATTATTTCAATGACTTCCTGAATCATGACTACGTTGACCCCGTTTATGATTTTACTTCTTTGAAGAAATCAAAGATATGGTACATCTCAGTAGGATGGAAGTTCAGAACGCTAAGGGCAAAAAAAATAATGGAACGTGAATATTACCATACAGCAATGAAATAAAATTAAACCAATAAAAATTACAACTATGCCAAGTATCAGAGATTTAAAAAAGGATATACACTTCCTTACGTCGGAAATTTTCACAGAGAGTTACGTTAAAGGTCTTATTAAAGAAGATGTTGATAAAAATAAATTAGCAGAGGTAATGGTGGATGCGGTAAAGAACAGGGATGAGTTTATCGCTCGTACAAATCATTACGATGCAAAAAATAACCCAAAACTAGTTAAAGAGTATTTTAAGAAGCTAAGGCATGATCTTTATGCCAAATATATTGAAATGTCGGAAAGAATAGAAAAATTGTAGAAATGAAAAGTCTTTTTATTGTAGTGCTTGCATTGCTTGTACAGCAGGGAATGTTTGCCAAGGATTATGAATTAAAGTCTCCGGACGAAGCAGTTAAGGTCAAGGTTGCAATAGCCGGTGATGTGTCATACTCTGTTTATCTTAATGATAGAGAGGTGATGGCGCCGTCAGCAATCTCCATGACTTTGGATAACGGGGTTGTTTTTGGGAAAGATGTCAAAGTGCGGAAGGTCAGCCGTAAAAGTATTTCTGAAGAAATCACCCCGGTAGTTCCCAGGAAGTATAAAACAATTAAGGATGAGTGCAATGAGCTGAAGCTGGATTTCAAAGGGAAATATTCTCTTGTCCTGAGGGCTTACAACGATGGGGTTGCCTATCGCTGGGTATCCGGACAAAAGGGAGAATACAAGGTGTCGTCAGAAGTGGCAACTTTTAATTTTTCCAAAGATTACTCTATCTGGTTTCCGGAAGAGGAGCAGGTATTTTCCCATCAGGAGCGGGCTTACAAGTATATTAAACTGTCGGAAATTACTCCTGAGCGTTTTTGTTCTACAGGAACACTTGTCGACCTCGATGACGGCGTGAAGGTTTATATTTCGGAATCCGATCTTGTAAGTTATCCCGGGATGTTCCTGAAGGGTTCTTCGGAGTCTGATCACGGGCTTGTCGGTAAGTTTGCCGGTTATCCTCTTGAGACGGAGGCAAAGAACGACCGTGATGTTCCCGTGACCAAGCATGCAGATTTTCTTGCAAAGGTGGAAGGCCCGAGGGCCTTTCCGTGGAGGGTGATGATAGTTACTTCAAACGATGCACAGCTTGTGGAGTCGGAGATGGTTTACAAGCTGGCAACCCCTCTGAAACTTGATGATGTAAGCTGGATCAAGCCCGGGAAAGTGGCATGGGACTGGTGGAACGACCTGAATGTTTTCGGAGTGGATTTCAAGTCAGGAGTGAACAATGACACTTACAAGTATTTTATTGATTTTGCATCTGAGTACGGACTTGATTACATCATACTCGATGAAGGATGGTATGACCTTAAAAAAGGTGTTTTAAGTGTAGTGGACGATATTGATATCCCGGAACTTGTGGAGTACGGGAAAGAAAAAAACGTAGGCGTGATCCTATGGGTTACCTGGAAAGCTCTTTATGACGAGCTTGATGCAGCTCTCGATCAGTTTGAGAAGTGGGGAGTTAAAGGGGTTAAAATTGATTTCATGGAACGTGACGATCAGTGGATGGTTGATTTCTATCACAATACAGCTGTAAAAGCTGCAAAGCATCATTTGCTTGTAGACTACCACGGAGCGTATAAGCCAACAGGGATGCGCAGGGCATACCCTAACGTGATCAGCCGTGAGGGGGTCAAAGGCCTGGAGAACGACAAATGGGGAGACGAGATAACTCCCGAACACGATGTGATATTGCCATTTACCAGGATGGTTGCAGGCCCGATGGATTACACACCGGGGGCTATGACAAATGCGAGCAAGGGCAATTTCCGTCCTATCTGGCATGAGCCCATGAGCCAGGGAACACGGTGTCATCAGCTAGCCATGTATGTTGTGTACGAGAGTCCGCTTCAGATGCTTGCCGATACCCC
>JALVJU010000330.1 GCA_027034005.1 Marinilabiliaceae bacterium | reverse complement strand
CTCTTTTGCTTTAAAAAGATATTCTTTCCATTTTTCATCAAAACCTAACGATTTATATATCTCACTTACCGACTGATAGTAATATGCAATATTTGCTGAATCCCTTGCACTCTCTTTAAGCTTCAGTGCTTTGAGCTCGTATTCAAGAGCTTTGTCATAATCACTCATGTTCAAATATTCGGAGCCAAGGTTCATGCAAATGGCCGCTGCGCTTGCAGTATCTTTTAATGACATAAAAAGGGAAAATGAGTCGTCATACAATCTGATTGCTTCTTTTTGTCTCCCCAACTCTGAGTAGTTGCCTGCAAGATAATTGGTGATGGTGGCAATTGCCTTTGAATACTTTAGCTCTTTTGCTACCGAAAGAGCTTTCTCAAGGTAAAAGTTGCTTTTTTCAAGAGAATCCTGTCTGTCATACTCTTTTCCTAACTTGTAGTATATGCGGGCAACAGAAATGGAATCACCGGATGAGACAGCACTATTCAACTGTTTCATTAAGATATCAATATCTTCCTGTGCCTTTAAACACGGGAATATTAATAGTGTTATGAAAATCAAAAAGAGCCTGTTCATGTGTGTTAAGATGTTTTACCCGGCATGCAATTTATCTTAAATCATTTAATAGACCAATTTTTTAAGGATATTCATCATAAAAAAAGAAAAGGAAATCATACGTATTTTCAATTTCATTGTTTGGCTTTAATAAGATTTTCGTTACTTTTGAAATTAAATTAATTTAAACTAATTGTCATCATGAATATTCCTGAAAATTTGAAGTATACAAAAGACCATGAGTGGGTGGTTGTTGACGGCGATACCGCTACATTAGGCATAACTGATTTTGCCCAGGGCGAATTGGGAGATATTGTTTTTGTTGAAATAGAAACAGAAGGGGAAACCCTTGACAAAGAAGAGGTTTTTGGAACAATTGAAGCGGTGAAAACTGTTTCCGATCTTTATATGCCTGTTTCGGGCGAAGTGATCGAAGTAAATGCCGGGCTTGAGGACAAGCCGGAGCTTGTGAACCAGGAACCATATGATGGCGGATGGATGATAAAGGTTAAGATGAGCGATCCTTCAGAGGTTGACTCACTTTTATCTGCCGAAGATTACAAAGCATTGATCAGCTAAATTTATATTAACTTTTTCGCGGTTTACCCGAAGCCCGTGTCCTTGTGATGCGGGCTTTTGTATTTTTTATCTTAACCGCGAACCTGCCCGACTGCGTAGGCAGGCAGGTCTGCCGGATAAAAGCCTCCTCCCCCTTTGGGGGAGGTTGGGAGGGGGCTTTTCCCTTAGGGGGAGGCCGGGAGGAGGCTGCTGTTACTTTACAAAAAGTTGCTCTTCATTTTTTATACTGTTTAATCCCGTATAATTATAATTCTTATTTGATTTGTTAATATCATTAATATCATAACTGCTGATTGTAATGCCGGTTGAATACACCCTATCATCAATCACATAGCATTTATCCTTATAACTCGTGATCACAAGGCTCCTGTTGTCGGGGAGATTGAACAGGCTGTATCCGTTGCTGTAATCGCGTATTGGATTTTTGCATTTTAGGAAATCATGGAGTATTGTAGGCACAATGTCGATATGCGAGGACCTTATGTTTACCAACACCTGTTCCTGTTGTCCCGGCATGTGGACAATGAGCGGTGTTGAAGTCTGATATCTGGTAAAATTGCTCCCGTGTCCCCAATATCCTTTTTTGTTGTCATTGAACTCTTCTCCATGGTCAGATAAAATGAAAATGACTGTGTTTTTCAATTGTCCTGATGCCTTTATAGAATCATAAATTTTTTTGAATAAAGCATCCTCGTATAACAAAGCATTGCTGTAGTCGTTCAGGTATGGTTTGGGGTCAATGTCCTTGTTAAACAGGAATCCCTCACTGTTTTTAGGGATAGGCTGGAATTTTTCGTATTGTTTTGGATAATTGTAATGAAAATGGGAAGATGAGAAGAAAATAAATTTAAACCAGGGATTGTGAATGCTGTCATTCTTGATGTCATAAACTATTTTCTGCGTCAGGATGCTGTCAATCATTTCAGGCTTGCCACTGTATATGCAGTGGTAGTTTTCGGGACTTATACCTGTGAAAAACATTGGCTTGAGGGCAAACCTGTCAAAGTTTTGGGAGGTATATGCTTTGATGTCATATCCGTTTTTCACTAGCGTTTTTGTTAAAACGGTATTGTATTTTACCGCATCCGACTGGGCAAAGCTCATGTAGGAAGAATGCAATCCGTACATTATGCTGAAAAGTCCCGGTATGGTAACGTTGCCCCCGCTAAAATGGTTTTTGAAGTTGTAACTTTTTTGAGCGAGATTGTAGATGTTTGGTGTTATCTCTTTTTTAAGCATATCGGAACGCCAACTCTCAACAATGAAGAAAAGTATGTTATATTTCCCGGTTAACGAGTCATTTATAGAAATGTTATTTAACGGGTAATTAAAAAGAGATGTACTATTGGGCGAGTTGCTGAAAATATTTTCAGCATGTTTCTGGGGGTCGTAATCATCCGGTACCAATGCGGGGATAATTTCCGAAAGTTTTGTGATCAACCTGTTTGACGTTGTGGGAAAATAATATGGGAAGTATGGAGTGTATTTTGTGATATATTGCCTGTGGAACTTACTTGCCCAGATATGGGTTGACTGCCCAATTACAAAAACAGAAAGCAGTATAATGAAGATGCTTTTGCAGTATTTGATATTTGTTTTTTTTGATATCCTGAACAAGTAGATGTTTATTGCTGCCGCAAGAATGATTAGTACAACTGAAATAATCACTATGGACAGGGAAAGCCCTACTCCATGGTAATCATTTACTACCATATCGATAAACATCAGATCGATGTGAAACCTGTATGTTTTGAACACGAAAATGTCAGCCAACAGCAGAAAATCTATCACTGTTTTTGGTAAAACTATAAGGTATCTGACATATGGAATGAAATTTAACGGGAACAAAATTATCGTAATCAACAAAATAATAAAGAAATAATATGTGGGAATGGATATGATATAGATTGCTGACAAGATATTTTCAATACTCCCGGACCCTTTATAAAAGTTTATCAGCAAAAGCGTTGTTAATAAAAAACTTATCAGCAGGTAATTGATTATAGTTTTTAAGGATTTTAGAATTGTCATATCTTTTTATGTAAAGTTAAACAGTTTCTGATTGCGCAAATATATTAAAATGGCAACGTTAAAAACATTATGAACTTTAATAACTTTTTGTATCTTTGCTGTAATTTTTAAAGAGTTTAAATAAAGATAAGAAATGGAATATTATCCTAAGTTAATACTGGATGCCCTTAAGCATGTTAAGCATCCGGCAAAAGGAAAAGATATCGTAGAACTGGGAATGGTTGAAGACGATATCAGGATCGACGGTAAAAGGATCAGCTTCAGTCTTTTGTTCGACAGGGCAAATGATCCTATGGTTGCACCAATCAAAAAGGCATGTGTTCAGGCTATCAAAACACATGTAGGCGAAGAGGCCGAGATCGAAGGCAATATCTACGTAAAGATAAAGCCGAAACCGATCATGACACCGCAGAAGCCGTTGCCAGAAGTGAAGAATATTGTAGCTGTTGCGTCGGGTAAAGGCGGTGTGGGCAAATCAACCGTTACGGCCAACCTTGCTGTTGCCCTTGCTAAGGCAGGTTACAAGGTAGGTTTGCTTGATGCCGATATTTTCGGGCCTTCCATGCCTAAGATGTTCAAGACAGAGGGTGCACGTCCGTTCCTTGAGAAGATAAACGGTAAGGACAGGATAAACCCTGTGGAAAGCTATGGTGTGAAATTGCTGAGTATCGGTTATTTCATTAATCCCGATGATGCACTTGTGTGGAGGGGGTCAATGGCTACCAATGCGCTAAAGCAGCTCATCAACGATGGCAACTGGGGCGAGCTTGACTATATGTTAATCGACCTTCCTCCGGGAACAAGCGACATCCACCTTACTCTTGTGCAGACCCTTTCGGTAACGGGTGTGGTTATTGTTACAACACCTCAGGATGTAGCTCTTGCCGATGCCATTAAAGGTGTGAGCATGTTCCAGGGAAAGAACATCGACGTGCCCGTTCTGGGACTTGTTGAAAATATGGCATGGTTTACACCTGCCGAACTTCCTGAGAACAAATATTATATCTTTGGTAAGGACGGAGGTAAAAAACTTGCCGAGAAACTGAATATTCCGTTGTTGGGCCAGATACCTATCGTACAGAGTATTCGTGAGGCAGGTGATAACGGCGAACCTGTAGCGTTGAA
>JALVJU010000329.1 GCA_027034005.1 Marinilabiliaceae bacterium | reverse complement strand
GACAACTTCGTACGGTTCACCTGTTTGTTCAAGTGAATCAGTCACCCTTCTGACCAGCTCATCGATCAGGTCTTCTTCGTTGAATATGGGAATTACTGCCGAAATCATATCAATGGTTTAAGTGTGGGAGCCTCACCCCCCTTGCCCCCCCTCTCCATTTGGAGAGGGGGGAGATTTGGTATTTAAAGGTGTTGCGTTAACTGCTTTAAGGGGGTGAAGAACCTAAAACAAAAGGACTGTTTTACGACTTTTAACTTTGGATGCAATTTTAATATTTCATACATCAAAAAGTCAGAAATTCTGAAACCTTAAATGATCTCTCTATTCAAGTTTCATCCAGACGTTGCCGTTTTTGTTGGACTCCACAACGCTCTTCACAAATTTCATTCCCCGTACGCCGTCGTATACAGTTGGGAATTCGCCGTCAAATGTCTTTTCTCCTTTTATGGCCTTTGCCACTCCGTTGTATATGTTGGCAAGCGATTCGTAAATGCCCTCGGGATGACCGGCAGGCATAACGTGGCTTGCTTCAGCAAATTCGGAATTGTATGCGTGTGCAGGTTTCAGCACTTTTGTGGGTTCCGTATCGCTCAGCATGTACAGGTAGTTCGGGTTTTCCTGTCCCCACTTCAAAGATGCCTTTGAACCGTAAACAGCAATGGTGAGGTTATTCTCTTCTCCGGCTGCCACCTGTGTTGACCGAAGAACGCCTTTTATATTCTTGTCGAAGCGCAGCAGTACCGTGCCGTCAAGATCAAGCTCCACATCTTCCTTTACTGAGTTGAGGTCCGAAAGTACTTCCTGCACCTGGATGCCTGTGGTGTACTCAATTAGGTTGAAGGCGTGAACGCCTATGTCGCCCATACAACTGCTCATCCCTGCATATTCGGGTTTCAGTCTCCAGATGCCGGTTATGCGGCTATCGCCGCCGTGGATGATGCTGTTAATCCATCCCTGATAGTACTGGGCATCGATCCGCTGAATGTTACCAAGGATACCTGATTTTATCATCTCCTTCATCTGGCGTACCATGGGATAGCCGGTGTAGGTATGGGTAAGTGCAAAAACAACCTTTTTCTCTTCAACAAGACGGGCGAGATCTTCCGCTTCTTCCACTGTCATGGTCATGGGCTTTTCGCACACTACGTGGAAGCCGTTCTCGATAAGTTTTTTAGCAAAAGCATAATGCAGGTGGTTTGGCGTAACAATGGAAACAACCTCTATTCGTTCGTCGGCAGGCAGGGCCAGCTCGCCTTCAATGAACTTGTCGATGTCGGGATAACATCTGTCCGGTGATATCTCCTCCTGCTTTGCAAACTCTTTGCTGCGCTCGTAGTCAACATCAAAAACACCTCCGAGAAGGGTGAACTTATTGGTCAATCTTGAAGCACGGCGGTGGGCATCACCAATAAATGCGCCTATTCCTCCGCCTATCATTCCCATTCTTAATCTTTTCATATCAATACTTTTAAACTTTATGAACTTTCTAACTTTACAACTTTCTAACTTTACAACTTTTTAACTTTACAACTTTTTAACTTTCAAACTGTTTTCACTGTTCACTCATTGTTGCAGCTTCATCACCTATCACAACAGGTTTTTTATTCCTGAAGATGGTGTAAAGTATCACAAAACCAACGATAAGGATGATGGGTAGTGCACCTACGCTTTGGAGAGCAACTGTTTCGCCATGCTTCTCCATTATCTTGCCCATAACGGGCAGGAACATGGCAACCGATACATTTCCTGCGCCTCCGAGGAGGGAGAGCCCGAGGGCCCCGCTGTGAGGTATGTACTCAGCAACGAAACCAAGCATTGTAGGCCAGAAGTAACATACTCCTACTGCAAATATTATGGATGCTACTATTGTCATTGCCGTGCCGGATACAAAGCTGAGCATGTAAATTCCCGTTGCAGAGAATATGGCCGACAGCAGCAATACTCCTGTGGGATTAAGTTTGTGTACTAGATTACCGGCAAAGTATCTTCCAACAGCCATGATACCAGTAATGAGTGCAAGTATCAGCATCTGGCTGACACCAACCTTGGCAAGCAGGGCATTGATCCATTGTGTGGTTACCAACTCGGTGGATGCCGTTAGTAACATGAATGTGAACATGAACGGGAACAGCACACTGGCTTTGCGTATTTTGGCCTCAATGATGGCAATTATGAGGAATGTTCCTATCATTGCCAGGTACATCCATCCCTCGGGTAAGCTGATCACATTAACGGCCAAAAGCAGCATCACTGTCATTGCAGTGATTATAATGACAGGTGCCCCTATGGCATTAAGCATGCCCTTGTATGACACTCCGCTTGAGACACGCTCTGTTTCCGGTATTCTTTGACCCCAGAAAAGTATTCCGTAAAGTGCAAGGGGAATGAAGATCACACCTATGTATATTTGCCAGCTAAGTTGCATGGTATCCATCATAAGCCATGCCAGTACACTGCCGATAACTATACCTCCCGGAAACCATACGTGAAAACGGTTCAGCATTTTTGTTTTATCGTTGGGGAAGATCGTGGCAATTAACGGGTTGAAAGCTGCTTCCACAGCACCGTTACCAAGACCTATAAAAACATTGGCGACAAAAAGGGTAGTTTTGTCGTGTGCCATGATGAAACTGACAGCACCGATTAAATGAAGGATGAATGCCGCCCATACTATCGATTTGGTCTTTACGATATCGATGATGAAACCGCCGATAACCATGGCAACGGTGAAGCCCCAGAATGCCGGGCCGAAAGCCCACCCTATGGTTTCTTTTGACAATCCGAAAATACCGCCTGCATCAACCGGGCCGAAGACCTCTTCGATCTTGGCCCTCATTGCAAATGTTAGTGAAGTAACAAGAAGTGCAAGGCAGCTGCCTATGAAAATTCGTGATTTGTTAATTGCTTTTTCCATGCGTTTTGTTTTGAAGATTAAAATTTCAGGTTAAAGTTTAACAGCTATAAAGATAAAAACAATTGTCAGTTTAAAAAAGGTTTATCCTGTGTCCGGGACATAATTTTGGTTCTACATTTTGTTGTGGGTTTTCTGTGCTCTCAATGATCGCGTGTTGCGGTTGTCATGATTTTTGAATGCTGCGCGTCAAAAATCCCGCCAACCACATTTGATTTTCATGATTTCCTATCCCCGCCCTGACGGATGGGGTTACCATTGTTACGCCCCTATGGGCTGCATTTTTTGGGGTAGGCGATTAATGATTTTAGATTAGCAAAGATAGATCTGTATATGTTTTAGCCCCCATTTTTATTTCATGTATTTTTTCGTATGCCCGTTTAATATCATAAATTTGAAAATCCACAGAAAACTCAGTAGAACTTATTTTTTAATGGAAAGAAACAAGAATAAATTAAAAACTATGAAATACAGAGCTTTAATACTTTTACTTTTTGTAAACCTGATTTGCATTTACGGAAAGGATTACAAAATAGCTTCTCCTAATGCTGCAACAGACGTTACAGTTTTGGTAGGAGAATCGCTTGGGATAGTTATTAGTCACGGTGGTCAGGAACTGTTCAGTGTGGGTAATATTTCGCTTGACCTGAAAGAGAGGCCGTTTGAAACTTACAGGGGAAAAGTGAGGAATGCAAAACGAAGAACGGTCAGTGAGGAGATTCATCCCGTGATAAAAGAGAAGTACAACGTTATTCTTGATAACTTCAACGAGCTGACTGTCAATTTTAAGGGAGGTTACTCTTTGATAGTAAGGGCTTACAACGATGGGGTGGCATATCGTATTGTTACTGATCTGAAAGAAGATGTTGTGGTTGAAAGTGAGGGAATGAACGTTCAGTTTGATAGTTCCGATTCCGCCTACTATCAGATGTCGAAATCATTCAATTCATCGTATGAAACGCCGTATCAGCACAGTTCGGTAAAAGAAGTACCCCAGGATGGATATGTTTGCCTGCCTGTTTTGATAAAAAAGGAGAATGGAGTAAATGTTCTGATAACAGAATCTGACCTGACGGATTTTCCCGGGCTTTGGCTGAAGGGGACAGGAAGTTCATCTTTTGGTTCTTCCCATCCCGGGTTTCCTGTGGATTTTAAGAAGGACGGCAGTCCGTACGGCAGGGGACAGGTGACAAAGGTTGCCGGTTACATTGCCAGAACATCAGGTTCGAAAAAATATCCCTGGAGGGTATTTGCCATCGCTGATGACGATGCCGGGCTGATCACGAACACTCTTATTTACAAGCTGGCCGAGCCAAACCGGTTGAAAGATTTTTCCTGGATTGAACCCGGGGTGGTTACATTTGACTGGTGGGGAAGAAGGAACAT
>JALVJU010000328.1 GCA_027034005.1 Marinilabiliaceae bacterium | reverse complement strand
AATGCCTGATGCGACTCATTCACCCTATATGGCAGAATTACATTCTATCATCAATGATAATGATTTGCATGATCAGATAAGCCTGCTGGGTGTGATCCCGAGGAATGATCAGCTTCAGTTGATGAGGTATTCACAGGCTGTTATTCAGCCAAGTTATTTTGAGGGGTGGAGTACTGTTATTGAAGATGCACGTTCTCTTCAGGTGCCGGTTATTGCTTCAAATCTCAGGGTAAATATTGAGCAATTGGGAGATGATCACGGGTACTTCGACCCGGACAATGTTGATGAACTTGTAACAATATTGAAAGATTATCCTGAAAGGAATATGAATGAGATGCTATATGAGAAATATGATAAGCGTGTTAAAGATGCAGCAAAAACCTTGATGAAAATATTTGAAGTGTCAAAATAATATAGTGATTGCAAGAATATACAATAGCATTTGGGATTGCTTCATCCCGCAAAGCGGGATTTGCAATGACGGAGGTAATAAGTTACCGTTATTGTGATGAGTTTGAGCGAAGAAGCCCGCCTGACCGCGGTAGTCGGGCAGGCAATATCATTTGAATGTTCTGGTGATTGCTTCGTCCTGTCGTCCTCGCAATGACGAACACAGAATAATGTCTTTTCCTGATATATTTATAATAATCTTATGAACATTCTTTTTATTACGATAGCATGGCCGGCTCCGGGAGAAAGAAACCTGTTTTCTGATCTAATGGATGAATTTGTAAAGAACGGCCATCATGTTTTTGTAGTGGGGACATATAATTCATCAGGAAAAAAGGGAAATGCATTAACCCGGGAAAACGGGATATCTGTATTGCGGATAAATTCAGGTAAAATAAGGAAAGCAGGATATTTGCGCAAGGCTATAAATTTATTTACTCTTGGCACTAAGATGTCAAATGCTATAAGTAAGAACTTTTCTCGTGAGAAGTTTGATCTGATAATTGCACCTACACCACCTATTACATTGTCCGGTCTGTTTAAAAAGTTAAAGAAAAAATATAATTCACCATTTTATCTTTTGCTGAAAGATATGTGGCCACAGGGTTCTGTTGATCTTGGGGTATTCAGTAAATATAGCCCTCCATGGATATATTTTAGATTTCATGAGAAAAGAATATATAAAATTGCTGATTATATTGGTTGTATGTCTCCCATGAGTGTAGAATATATTTTAACAAATAACAATTATATTCCCAAAGAGAAGATAGAAGTTTGTCCAAACTCTATTTCTCCTTCTGAAATTAAAGGGTTATTTAATCAGGGAGATATTAGAGCAAAATACGGTATCCCGGAAAATGCATGTGTTTTTATTTTTAGTGGTAATCTTGGAGTGGGGCATGGGCTTCATTTCTTAGCTGATGCTATAGAGAAATTAAGTGATTATAAAAAAGCTTATTTTATAATTGGAGGTTCAGGAACTCATTATTCCTATCTTGAAAAAAGGTTTGAATTATCTAAACCCGGTAATGTTTTTTTATATAACTGGTTACCACGGGAAGATTTTAATATGATCAGGGCAGCCAGTGATGTAGGATTGATATTACTGTATAAATATACTTCACCACAGTTCCCTTCCCGTCTTTTGAGTTATCTCGAATATTCAAAACCTGTGTTATGTGCAGTGAATGAATATACGGATATTGGTAAGATAGTTGAAGATTCTGGGTGTGGTATATCTGTAGAGCATGGGGATATAAATGGTTTTATTCAGGCCATTAAGTTTTTTACAGAAAATGTTTCTGAGAGAAAAAAGATGGGAGCAAAGGCGCGGGAATTACTTTTAAATAGATACACAGTTAAGCATAGTTACGATATAATAATGGGTCATTTTAATTAGTACCTGCAGGAAAACCTAATTATTATCTTCATTTCGAACGAGGTACAACCAATCCTGATCACGGTAGCCAGGCAGGCCTGTCTAACTGCGCCGCCAGGCAGGCAATCTTATTTGCAATTAAATCAATATGGTACGAGGCGGATACATATACATCATAACAAATAAAAATAATACGACCTTGTATGTCGGTGTTACATCCAATCTTAAAAAGAGGATTTATGAACATAAAAACGGTAAGTATAAAAAATCATTTTCATATAGGTATAATTTAAAAAAGTTGGTCTATTATGAAGTATTTTCCACTATAGTAGAAGCAATAGCAAGGGAAAAACAAATTAAAAGCGGCTCAAGAAAAAAGAAAGAGGAAATGATCAGATCGATGAATCCGGAATGGAAAGATCTTTATGATGAGATTGAGTTATATATGTGAATATATTAGAATTGTATAAAGAGGGGAGATTCCTTCGCTATCGCTCGGAATGACGGGAAATAAGTATAGTTTTAAGTACCATCGTTGTTATCCGAAGGCTGACGAAGAAATAATCTATTCCTTAGTTTACATATATCAATTAAAGCTTTAAAAACTTAATTGATCGTTTAAATGAAATAATCTGTTTTAAAGATATGTTAAACAGAAAAAAAGAAAATATTGAGACACTAAAAATTCTCATATTAGATTCGGGCAGACAGACTCTTCCATTCCTGAAATCGTATAAAAAAGCCGGTTATCATACTACTTTAATTAGTAATACGTGGCTGAATGAATGTTATTTTTCACGTTATCCTTCTGAAAAATTTATATGGCCGGATTACATGTCAGCCAGGAATGAGTTTGAAGATAGATTGTTTAATTTCCTGGAAAATAATGAAACGGATGTTGTTATTAGTTTAAGTGATATTACTTCTGATATTTTATCAAAAAATAGAGATAAGATAAGTGAGCTTTCTGCTGTTACACAACCCAAATATGATATATTTTCGATCGGGGCAAATAAGTTGAACCTGATGATCTATTGCATGGATAATGGTTTTCCGTGTCCTAAAACATACGCATTAAGCAAAGATAGTTTTAAATATGTGAAGGATAAACTCGACTTTCCGGTAATTGTTAAACCTGTTGGTGGTGTCGGGGCACTGGGTGTATCACGAATTAATAGCATTGAGGAATTAGAAGAACGGTTTGACAAGCTTAATAATGAATTTGGCAATTTGATAATACAGGAATACATACCTGTGGAAGACCGTAATCAATATATGGCAGAAGCTTTTGTTGATAATGACGGAAAGATGCAGGTATGCGTAGTAATTGAGAAATCACGTATTTTCCCGGTAAAGGCAGGGACTAGTTCCGCTAATGTAACAGTTATTCATCCGGAAATTACTGATATTACCAAACGATTATTGGAAAGTTTGAAATGGAGGGGAGCAGCAGATATTGATTTTATTGTGGATCCGAGAGACAATATCCCAAAGATACTGGAAATAAATCCACGAGTAACAGCAGGTATAAAAATTGCATTTAGTGCAGGTGTTGATTTTGCAGATATGTTTGTGAAGCTGGCTTTGGGGCAAAATATTCCTGAGATCAAAAAATATAGACAGGAGGTTTATTGCCGTAACTTTTTTCTTGAGATTTTATGGTTCCTGACATCTTCATTTCGAATGAAAAAAGAGACATCACCTTCTTTTTTTAAGATTTGGGGCCGTAATATGTGTGATCAGTTGTTTAGTGTTGATGACCCATTAACATGGTTGGGTTTTTTCCTTCACATGTTAAAAAAGTATTTAAGTATTAAAAAATTAAGAGCAAAGTTTCATTATTGATGAATAATAATATTTATAATTCCGCCTTAACCATAGATGTTGAAGACGGCATAAATATTTTAATGAGAGATGTTTTTAATGTTGAGATGGCTCCAACAGGGAGGGTAGTGGATAATGTAAATATTCTGCTTGAGCTTTTTGAAGAAAAGAATGTTAAAGGTACATTTTTTATTTTGGGTGAGATTGCTGAGCATTATCCCAGGTTGGTTAAAGATATTGCATCCAAAGGGCATGAATTAGGTGTACATGGCTATCATCATGATCAGATATTTAAAATGACACCCGAAAAAGCGCTTTACGATATTATGAGAGCTAAAGAGCTAATTGAAGATGTTAGTGGTAACAAAGTTTATGGCTTCAGGGCTCCTGCTTTTTCGGTGTCGGAAAATACTAAATGGATTTTTGATATTCTTGCAGAGTTGGGTTTTAAGTATGATAGCAGTGTTATGCCTGTTTATGCAGGTCGATACGGTTGGCCTGAAATGGGAGTAGATATTAAATGTGTACAATTGAAAAATGGAAATAGTATTATTGAAGTGCCTATGTCAACGGCAAACATCTTTGGTAAAAAGATGCCGGCCTGTGGTGGAGGTTACCTGAGATATTTTCCTTACATATTTACTAAATTGG
>JALVJU010000327.1 GCA_027034005.1 Marinilabiliaceae bacterium | reverse complement strand
CGGGACATGAGTGATGTAGAGATCGTTGAACTTCTGGTAATAATTTCTGAAATAAGAGGATTTGTATAGACTTTAAAAGCAAATCCTGATCAACGGTAATATTCCATTAGCCTTACGGCCTGACTGTAATATCCAGTACCAAAAAGGTTAAGGTGGTTCAGCACATGATATAATTTGTAAATATTAACCCTGTATTCCCATCCATCCTGCAGGGGATATGCTTCATTATATGATATGTAGAACTCTTCGCTAAATCCGCCGAAGAGATAAGTCATGGCAAGGTCGGCTTCTCGGTGACCGTAATACACAGCAGGGTCTATCAGTACAGGCTCTCCATTAATCCCCGTTATAAAATTGCCACTCCAAAGGTCTCCATGCAGCAAAGCCGGAGGCCCCTTGGTTTCACCTATTATCTTATCAATTCTTGCCTCTATAACGCTAAAAGCCCTTTTCATTTCCGGTGTGGCATAACCATTATTTTCTGCCAGTCGATACTGAAAAAGAAGCCTTTTATTAAAATAGAATTCTGTCCAGTTGTTCTTTTCCCGGCCTTGCGGGATATTTTTCTGGGGAGTAGAGCCAATGAAGTTATCTTCGTAAAAACCAAATGATTCTCCTGTGTATTTGTGAAGCTGTGCATACTGACGGCCAAATACTGTCCAGAAATCTTTTTGCCTTGATGCGGGAGTAATAAGCTCCAGTAACAGGAATTGCCTGTCGGCAGCAATTACTTCAGGTATTTTAATACATCCTGGCTTCCTGAGTTCCTTCAACCCGTTGGCTTCGTTCAGGAACATTGTTCCCGTGAGACCTGCCTTCAGAAAGAAGCGTTTCCCTGAAGCTGTCTCAATAATGCTGCTATCGGCGATAGAACCACCGCCGACACCCGAAACAGTCTTAAAACCCTCACCGAGCACTCCGGTTATTGCACTATTTATCTGACTGTTCATCTGTTACTTTTTCCAATAGGCCACCACAAGAATCTTCAAGCAGGTCCAGAACAAGTTCGAATCCCTCATCGCCTCCGTAATACGGATCCGGCACTGACCTATAAGAGAATTCTTTTGCAAAATCGGTCATCATGAACAGCTTCTTATGATGCTCCTCTTTTTCTGCCATCCTTTTCAGGTCACGCATGTTCTGATCATCCATGGCTATGATATAATCAAATTTATCGAAATCAACTTCCGGCCTGACCGGGCGGCTGATACTTGTAAGATTATACCCTCTTTTACGGGCATGGGCCTGCATGCGCGGGTCGGCGGGCTCTCCTTCATGCCAGGCTGCCGTGCCTGCCGAATCGATCTCAAAATTACCGTCCAGGCCTTTTTTCTCCAAAATCCCTTTCATCACAGCCTCGGCACTCGGTGAACGACAGATATTGCCAAGGCAAACGAAGAGTATCTTTGTTTTGTCCATAACACTGTTTTTGCAAATGCAAATATATAGCATTTGAGTATTATAAATTGTTTACAAGAACCTGTTTGAAGATAAAATATGTTAAGAATTGGGGTGTCCCTTACGCCCTAAAACAGTTCGAGGAGCAATGTTACAAGTACCGCAACAATGGCTGTCAGGACTATTCCGCTGAATATGGCAACAATGCCGTACTCTTTACCTGTGAACTTAACTATCACAGGCAGAGTAGTGTCCATCGCGGTAGCGCCTCCGGAAGCAATGCCGGCCAGTTTGCCAAAATACTTTACCATAAACGGTACTGCAATAAGGGTTGTGACCTCGCGCATTATGTTCGACAGTAGTGCGACAACTCCAAGTTCCTGGCCACTTAGCTGACTGATAACGATGCTTGAAAGAGAGTAGTAACCAAAACCTGCCCCTACTGCCATTGCTTCCCGCATATTTATCTCTGATAAAAAGACAGATACGACAGCGGTGCCGGCAAGACTACCAACGATAACCAGTAAAGGAACAAGCAGGATTTTAAATTTCATCTTTTTGAAGATGGAGAATGCTCCCCTGTCACTTCCGATACTTATTCCCACAAGGAACATTAAAGCATAAAGGGCATAAGTAGTAAGTCTGTCGTCCAGTATCCAATCGGGGAAGAGCCTGAACATACCGCCCAGCAAGCCAACAGTGAAAAAAGAGAGTATGATAAGGCTTCCTTTCATCCAATCAATGATTTATTGCATTTACAAAAGTTCATTAATCCCGGCGCTCAGACGAATGTTTGAAAAAATAGTGATAAACGATCTTTGCAAGTATCAGGCTGCCAAACACAGCTCCTATGGTCAGGAGAATTGCCGTGTATCCGATCTTGCCAAAGTCATTAATTATCTTATCGTTTATCCCTACCGATATACCAAGCAGGAACAGCAACAGATATATCACAAAGGTGACAAGCCTGTCAACACCTTTGCGGACAGAATCATTTTTTAGGATAAATCTTCCTGCTACTATACCTGCAGCAAACAATAAAATTACTGTCAGTGATGTCATACTTTAATACTTGGGAACTTTTTCGTTCGGGAACCTGCGTTGATATTCAATCCAAAATTTCTTTATCTCTGATTTCATCTCTTTGTGCAGAACCAATATACCGAAAAGGTTCGGTATTGTCATAAGGGCTATGGTTATTCCACTTAGTGTCCAGATTACAGTAGTATCGACAAAAGAGGCGATAAAGAATCCAATAACATAAATCAGGTGGTACCAGATAACATACTTTGGCCCCCAAAGAAATGTCACTGCCCTATCACCATAGTATGACCAGGAAATAGCTGTTGAAAAAGCGAACAGGAGCAGGCCGAGAGACACGATATATTTCCCCCAGTCGCCAAACCAGCTCTTGGTAAAAGCAAAGGTAGTGAGGGGGGCACTGTGCATCAACGATAAACCTTCAAGGTAAATACCTTCGGAACTTTCACCTGTAAGCATTCCCTGTATCCAGTTGTTCCACGACTGGCCTTTTTCCTTTGTTGATGGTATTCTCAGTTGTCCGTTTTCCACAGCAAGCTTACCTGTGTATAGATCTCCGTTTTGATACACCTTCACATTCTCAGCCAGCGAACGTGCATGCATGATTGTTAAAGGAGTTGTGATCTGACCTTCTTTAATATCCATGTTCCCTGTGAACAAAGGCAGAGTATCTTCTTTTTTAATCAACCGGCTTAACTCCTCTTTGCCTTCTTCGGTCTTATCCGTATAGTCTGTACCATTCAGAACTACGATATCGGCAACCTGGAAACGGTTTTGATGTTTTTCGTTCCATACACCTGAAGACAAAAGGACAAACCCTGTCAAAGAACAAATAATTATTGTATCAATAAACGGTTCAAGCAGGGCAACAAGGCCTTCCGATACAGGCTCATGGGCACGTGCTGCAGCGTGAGCTATCGGAGCAGACCCCTGACCGGCTTCATTGGAAAACAGCCCCCTGTTCACTCCCCTGTTAAAGGCAAAAGCTATGGTTGCTCCAAGAAACCCGCCTGTCGCAGCTGTTCCCGTAAACACATCACCGAATACTGCTTCGATAGAAGGAATAATATTCTCATAATTAAAAAGAATAACCGATATCGCACCTATAAAATAAAGTATGGCCATTGTAGGCACAAGTTTCTCCGTCACTTTAGCAATACGTTTTATTCCGCCTATCACAACAAATCCCAGAAGAATGGCCAGTACAAGGCCTGTCACGATGTGAGGCAGCCTGAATGTTGTGAAAAGTGAGTTGGAAATACTGTTTATCTGAGGAAGGTTACCCGTTCCAAATGAGGAAAGAACAGTGGCAAAAGCAAAAATGACCGCAATCCAGGAACCTGTTTTTATAACCTTGCCTGATGATGTTGTAATGTTCAGCCGTTTCTTCATGTAGTACATGGGACCACCGGCAAATGACCCGTCAGGGAGTTTGTCCCTGTATTTGTGTGAAAGGGTGACTTCCACGAATTTAGTTGTCATACCAAACAGGGCCGTCACGAGCATCCAGAACAGCGCTGCAGGACCGCCAAGGTGAACAGCAAGTGCCACACCAGCAATGTTTCCTGTCCCAACTGTACCCGAAAGGGCTGTAGTAAGCGCCTGAAAGTGGGAGGTGTCACCCTCATCACCTTTCTTGTCGAATTTCCCCATAACGATCTTCAGGGAGTACTTGAAATACCTGAACTGAGGGAAAAACAGATAAAGGGTAAAAAATATGCCTGTGCCCAAAAGAAAATATACAAACCATGGACTACTGCCAATGTAAGAATCAATTTTTAAAAGGAAGTCGTTTACTGCTTGCATGAAAGATTGATTTTTAAGGTTAAGCAAATATATATTTATATTGGAACAAAAAAAAGCTATGCTGCAC
>JALVJU010000326.1 GCA_027034005.1 Marinilabiliaceae bacterium | reverse complement strand
GACCCACAAAAAGCCAAACCAGGAGATAAGTTTTTAGTTCTTTACAATAAAGAAGAACCTGAAAAGTCCATAATCAGGCTTGATTACCCTATCAAAGACAGCACCGATTTCAAGCGGTACGTAAAGGAATTTGAGGAGATGCGGAAAAGGAATAAAAAAGAATAGTTATATTTGAAGTAACTAACACGTTCTTTGAAAAACAAGCAAAGGCCTTCCCCCTCAGGGGGAACGGGAAGGGGGCTTCCCTGAATGTCTTTCCTTAGATCAGCCCTTCAGGAAGATTAAGGGTCAATATCCTGTTTTCTTCGTCTACATCTTCTACAAGATCATCATTGGCCGGAACAAGCAGCTCTTCACCGTCATGATCGATAACGAACAGGGGATTGTTGGTGATCTCTATCACATCCGTGATCCTGCCTAGCTCCCCGATTTTAGCATCTTTTGCAAGCCAGCCGGTAAGGGAGCTCAGGTCTTCGCTAAAGTATGTTTCCGTGTCCAAGTCATCGTTCTCAACATAAACATCGGAACTGATCATCCGGGAAACTGTGCTCTCACGTTCTGCATCATAAAACGATACCAGGATGTCAGTATCGTTCTTTGGCCGGATTGATCTTATTTTAAAAGGCACCAGGCCGCCGTCAAGTTCAAAATGCATGTATTCCGCATCGATATCCTCAACGTATATGCTACGAATGAGGCGAATCACCAACTCACCTTTCACACCGTGAAGTTTTACACACTCTCCTATTTTAACACAACTGTCCTTATCTGCTATTTTTTGCCGCATTATATCCTTCCTTAAATCCGTTGATAATATCCTGTGGGTTCATCAGTATGTCGATCACAAGATATGCTACGAACAGGATAATTAGAAAAATTATTACCTTCTTTAATGTAAGTGATTTTAAGAATTTCATATCTTAGGGTTTTCGGTTCAGATCAAAATTAATTCTTTTATCTCAAAAACAAAAGAGACCATGTACACAAAATATATTCTTGTCGCCATAGCCCTTCTCATAGGCGGACTGTTATCAGTTCAGGGAAGTATCAATTCTCATCTCGGGGCTTTCCTGAAGCACCCGTTGCAGGCAGCTTTTGTCAATTTCTTTGTTGGCACCATAGCACTGTTTGTCCTGAACATTGTCCTGAAAACAGAAGTTCCCGGCTTAAAAGAGCTGGCTAAAGGGCCTTTTTATCTTTTCTTCGGCGGACTACTGGGGGCCATTTATGTCACCTCTGTTGTTGTGTTGATACCAAAGATCGGCGTGACATCCATGCTTGCAGCATCAATTGCCGGCCAGCTGATAATTTCCTCGATAATCGATCACTTCGGATTTTTCAATGTGCCTGTCCATCCTATTTCCATAGGGCGGGTAGCCGGCATAGTCCTGCTGGCAACAGGCATTTTTTTTATCCAAAGGTTCTGAGTAGCATCAGTACTCTATCAGTGACCTAACATCGTAACCTTCCAGTTTTTCTGCACCGTTGAGGAAAGTCAGGTTTATCAGGAACGATATCTGAACTATCTCTGCACCTGTCTTTTCTATCAGGTTGCAGGCTGCCTTCATAGTACCTCCCGTAGCAAGAAGGTCATCGTGCAGTAGCACTTTGTCGCCCTCGTCAAATGCGTCTTTATGCACTTCGATAGTGTCGGTACCGTACTCCAGGTCATATGTTTCCGATATCGTCTCTGCCGGTAATTTGCCTTTCTTTCTCACGGGTACGAATCCCACGCCAAGTCTGGCTGCAAGTGCGCCTCCGAAAATAAATCCTCGCGACTCGATACCTGCTATCTTTGTTATGCCTTTATCTTTGGCAAATTCGTAAAAACGGTCAAGCGCATCTGCAAAACCGCCTGCATCTTTGAGTAGTGTTGTAATATCTTTAAAAAGTATCCCTTCTTTGGGGAAATCGGGAACATCCCTAATCAGTTTGTCAAGTTCCATTTCTCAGGTTTAAAATTTCATACACCGTAAAGGTAATAATATTCACGGAGAAAAAATCACTACACTCACTGTTGGTGTACAAAATAATACAGTTTTTCCAGTAGTGGATGTGCAATTTAGATATACACCGCAAAGGCAGAAAGGCGCGAGGAATGGCCACCGATGGCACGAATTAGATATTTATAGTTTTCCTTTTATGTTCTCATATGACTTATATGGTTCAAATACACCGCAAAGGCGGAGACCTGCCCGACTGCATGGTCAGGCGGGGGCTCTAAGTAGCTTAAACCCTCGGCGTGGCTTCAAGCCACACCAAGGGTTGCATTCCGTATGCCCCCAATCAGTCGCGTGGTGCGGTTGTCATGATTTTTGAATGCTGCGCGTCAAAAATCCCGCCATCCACGTTTGATTTTCGTGGTTCCTGGCCCCGCCCTTTCGGACGGGGTTACTATTGTTACGCCCCGATGGGGCTTACCTACCCGATTGCGCAGCCAGGCAGGTGGGTTACACGAATGGGAACAGAAACAATATTTCTTTTAACGTCGTTTTTGAATGCCTTTGATTTTTTCAAATAAACGAATCAGCAAATCAGCAAATCATCAATTTATGTATCCTTTCTTATTTCTTGGTTTTTGTCCTACACCCTTTACTGTTGATGATCATTTTATGTCCTTCATTTGACATTAGGCCTCCATTTAATTAACTTGTTGTTTATGGTTCTTTTCCTGATTCCCCATGAAACTCTCTTTCTACATTATTGCCTTATGGGGCTTGTTGTCTGTCCCTGAACTGAGAGCACAGGATTTTAACTTCCCGGATGCTTCATCGCTCTCTCTGGGGCAGATAAAATCAACAGAACAAAACATTTATTCAACAATGTCAAATCCGGCGGGGCTGGCCGGAGTGCAAAATGCAGGAATAGCATTTTCATACACAACTCCCCACAACATCCATAAACTCAGCAACAGAAGTATCACTGCAACCATGCCCTCAAAATACGGCAGATTCTCTTTCCTTTTCACCCAGGCTGGTTATTCTTTGAGCCTCATCAACAGGTACGGCTTTTCGTACTCCAGGCAGTTTGGCAAACATGTCTCGGCAGCTTTGATGTTCAACGGCCTCACCCACAAGCTCAACGGCACAGATACTTATGGCGGTTTCTTTTCTGTCGTCGGACTGCAGCTCTTTCCTTCGGAACATGTAGATATCGGATTTTACATCCAGAATGTGGAGCAATCGAAAATATCCTACCCTGACAGAAAGGAGCTTATCCCTGTACTGTACATTGCCGGTGCCAAATGGCATCCGGTTGATGATATCGCTTTAATGGCCGAAGTGGAGAAAGACCAACAGTTCAGGGCTCAGTACAAATTCGGCATCCAATACATCCCCGTTAAAATGCTTGTGCTCAGGGGAGGGGTCAAAGGCAGTCCTGTTGAGATATCTTTCGGCACAGGGTTAAAATGGAGTTTCGTTGTGATCGATATCGGTATCTCATACCACCAGCAGCTTGGTGTTACTTCCGGGGCTTCAATTGCCTTTTTCCTTCTGGCAAAAAATAAGAGATGAAAAAGGCCGGTTTCATATTGTTTTTGTTGATGCTTGCCTGTTCCGTCCGGGCACAGAAGTTGAACGATGCACGTCAGGCAGTCTCCGACCTTCTTGAACCTTTGGCAGAGAAACAGCTTATCCCGGAAGATTATTCCGAGCTTTTCAATGACCTGCTGTACCTTTATGAAAATCCCCTGAACATAAACACGGCAACCAAAGAAGACCTGGAACGGATACCTTTTCTCGATGATTTTCAGATAGAGAACATCCTGTTTTATGTGTACAACAACGGGCCGTTGCTGACCATATATGAGCTCAATGCCGTTAAAGGCCTCACTCCGGAAACTATCCGACAGATAGTTCCTTTCCTGAAAGTTGAACCTCCCGGCCGGGAAAAGAAATCTGCAAGGGCAGGTGTGGAGATGATAGCAAGAGGGCAAACCGTTGTTCAAACACCTTCGGGATATAAAATGCGGAACGATGCACTGCCTGCTGCGTTTTCCGGTTCGCGCGAAAGGATATTCTCACGGATACGGGCGCATTTCGGGGAGCGTTTGTTTGCCGGTTTTACAATGGAGAAAGACCCCGGTGAGCCGGCCTTTGGCAGTGAGATACCGTTGATGGATTTTCTATCGGGCTATGTCATGTTCAAACCAAAAGGTATCTTTAAGAAAATAATCATCGGGGATTACAAAGCATCGTTCTCGCAGGGGCTTGGTCTGTGGTCGGGCCTGGCATTCACAAAAAGTTCGAATGTCATCGATGTTAGAAGAAGGGCAAAAGGGATAGAACGGTACTCATCGGTCAATGAAACATCAT
>JALVJU010000325.1 GCA_027034005.1 Marinilabiliaceae bacterium | reverse complement strand
CAAACGTGGCTATCCGCTTATTTCGTCCCTTGGCGCAGGAGGTAAATTCGATCCATCAAAGATAGAGATAACAGACATCAGCAAAACGCACAACTGCAAACTTGCCCGCATGGTGCGTAAGAGATTGACAAAGCATAAAATAAAAAAAGGGTTCACCGTGGTTTTCTCCCCCGAGACAGTGAACAAAGATCATGTTATAGAGGTTGAAGGAGAACAGAACAAAAAGACAACTGTTGGCACGATCTCCTACATGCCCGGCCTTTTCGGAATGTTTGCCGCCTCCCATGTCATCAGGAAGATAGCCGGGATATAAAAGTTGCAGCCCCCACCTAACCTACCCCGAAATGGGGGAGGGACTCCTGTTTTCGGAGTGTTCCTCACCCCTTTAAAAAAGCATTCTTAACTTCTAAATTTATCATCTCTTTCCTCCCTGTATGCATAGATAGGTCAAAGAGTGAGGAAAATACCGGCAGTAAGGTTTTGGTGTTGGCTCAGAAAACTTCTATTCGTCCGACAGCAGGAGGACAACCGAACGTTGAGAGAATAAGGTATACAACCGTTGATGCATCCATTGTCAGGTCAGGTATAAAATGTTGTATTTCTTGCCTCCGCCACACCCTTAAATTCCTAAAGGGGAGCCCATGCGCACTAACATTTATCCTTCAGGAGTTAGGGCTGTGTGGAGGATGTCAGAATACGCTTGACTTGATATTAGTGCCTGTCGCAACTCTTTGTCTGGCCCCGTTCGGGGCCGGAAGTAATTAACCACGGGCGTAAGCCCGTGGCACAGGAACGACATAAGGTGCAACCCTGAAGGGGTTGAATACTCCACATGGCCTAAATATCCCCCCGGTGTGGCTTTGAGCCACGCCGAGGAGGTAGTGGGCATATTGGGAGTGCGACTGCGAGTCGCGCCCCCAATAAATCCGGGAGCAACATGTACACGGAAGAAATGTTCCGGTGCTCTGCACATAAGGATGTTACATCCTGGTTTTCTACAAATGTTGCGGTGCTAATGCACCTAAGTATGGGTTGAGGTAATTTACTGCCTCCCCCTCAAACGCTTCGATGTGCAAGCCCACCTGGCTGCACAGCTAGACAGACAGGCACGATCGAAGGTTTTTTCGGCACACTACCCCCGGTGTGGCTCGAAGCCACGCCGAGGGTAATCGTTACTCAGCGTCCCCACCTGACTATTGCATTCGGGCAGGTCTACCTGGCTACGCAGTTAGACAGGCAGGTCTGTGTTAGTATCAGTTTCTCAAGGCCGGAAAATTTGTTAAATTTGCTTCATAATAATTTTGGCATGGCAAAGATCTTAAACATAGAGACATCCACCGATGTGTGTTCCGCAGCACTGGCAGGGGATGGTAAGGTTTTGGAAAAGAGGGAGCTTTTCGAACCCAACTCGCATTCAAAACATACTACCCTTTTGATACAGGATATTTTTAACAAAAAGGGAATGCCTCCGATAAAATCGCTTGATGCTGTGGCTGTGAGTGCCGGGCCCGGATCGTACACGGGATTGAGGATAGGCACATCGGTTGCTAAAGGCATTTGCTTTGCTTTGGACATTCCCCTCATTGCCATTGATACTTTGAAAGTGATGACACAGGCGGTTCTTGCTTCCGGAACAAGCTACCCGGAGGATACCTTTTTTAGTCCTATGATAGATGCTCGGCGCATGGAAGTTTACACTGCTTTGCACGATCATTCCCTGAATGTCATTGAAGATACAAATGCGAAGATCATCGACGACTCATCTTTTGCCGATGTGCTTGAGAAAAACAAAGTGCTTTTTTTCGGGAATGGAGCTGCTAAGTGTAAGGATACCATTAAAAATGAAAATGCTGTTTTTATTGATGATATCTTCCCTCTGGCATCAAACATGAGCCCTCTGGCAGAAAAGGCCTTTAATGAAAACAATTTTGTCGATGTTGCATACTTCGAACCGTTTTACCTGAAAAGCTTCGTGGCTACTATCTCAAAAAAGAAATTCTTTTAACATTCGTTACCGAATTATTTTTGGAAGTAAGTGATATATGAAGTATATATGTCACATTAATAACGGACAGAATAGTTTGTCTAAAGGTAAATATGATCAATAAAATAGTTATATCGTTTCTTTCAGCCGTTTTGTTTCTCGGGTTTACTTCCGATGATCCTGTTAAGCTAAAGCGTACAGATCATCGGGCATACAGGTCAGGTGAAAAACTGACCTTTTCTCTTTCTTATAGTTTTATTTCCGCGGGAGAAGCGATAATGAGTGTTGAAGATACTGTAATTGATAGCAAAAAGGTCCTTCACATGGTGACGGAGGGACGCACGGTCGGGCTGGCTGATGTTGTTTACAAGGTAAGGGATGTTTACGAGAGCTATGTGGATGCGGAAACCGACATGCCTGTTAAAGCAGTAAGGAACATCAGAGAGGGGGGATACCGGTATTACAATGAAGTCACCTACAACCGTGACTCATCAACAGTTTACAGTATGAGGTCAGGGGTGAAACCTGTGCCTAAAGAGATGATGGATATCCTGTCGGCCTTTTACTATGCCCGAAACCACTATTTTAACGAACGCATGAAGATCGGGGATGTGATATCCTTTCAGACATATTTCTCGGATAAGCCCTTCCCCTTACAAATTCAATATATCGGAAATGAGAAAATAAGGACAAAGTTCGGAAAGATTGACTGTTACAAATTTGCTCCGGTAACCGAGGTTGGAAGGGCTTTTAAGTCCAAGGAAGGAATGTACATGTGGATAACAAGGGATGAGAACAGGATTCCTGTGAAAGTGAAATTTGAGCTTGTGGTGGGTGCCTTTGTGTGCAACCTTGAAAGTTTCAGCGGGCTGAAATATCCATTCTCGAGTATCGTTTTGAAAAATAAAAAATAATTATTTTTGAAAAAAAGAATTACGGAAAAACAGATTGACATACCGGGAATAGGGATAGTAAAACTGCGGCGCAGTCCAAGGGCAAAAAGAGTTAACATAAAATTAAAGCCTTCCGAAGGCGTTGAGTTGATTATGCCTTATCATGTCAGTGAAAAAGATGCTGTGGCTTTCCTGCTTTCAAAAAAAGAGTGGGTGAGAAAAACTGCCGAGAAAATAAATGCCAAAGGGACAAAACTTACTGTATTTGACGAGAACACAACGTTTAAGTCGCGGTCGTTTCAATTAAAAATAGAAAAAGGGAACAGGCAGGATATCGGCATTTACCTGAATGACGGCATTCTTCTGATCACATACCCTGCACGCTTGCCTGTTACCCATCCCGGAGTTCAGGAAGGTATCCGGTACGGTATCGAGGAGAGTCTCAGGGTTGAGGCAAAATCTTTCCTGCCGGGGCGCCTGGCCTGGCTGGCCCGCGAACACGGTTTCTCGTTTAACAAAGTAACTATCAAAAACCTTAAATCGAGGTGGGGCTCATGTTCGGGCAGGAACAACATCAACCTGAACCTGCATCTGATGCGGCTTCCCGACGAGCTTATCGATTATGTACTTTTGCATGAGTTGTGCCATACTGTTGAAAAAAACCACGGCCCGCAATTCTGGTCGTTGCTGAACAGGGTTACGGGGGGCAGGGCAAAAGAGCTGGATAAAATGGTAAACAAGTATCACACAAAGATATACTGATTATGGAATGGCACAGGTTACTCACATCATTAAGAACAGGCAAGGAGACAGGCAAAAGCAGTGTTCACCACGACAGGACACAGTTTCAGCGTGATTTTGACAGGTTGATATTTTCTTCGCCGTTTCGCCGGCTTCAGAATAAAACACAGGTGTTTCCCCTGCCCGGCAGTATCTTTGTTCACAACAGGTTAACACACAGTCTTGAAGTTGCAAGTGTAGGCCGTTCGCTCGGGAACAATATTTCAAGAAAGTTAAAGGAGAATTATTCAGGTCTTCCCGCGTTGATAGACGAGATAGGTTATGTTGTTGCTGCTGCCTGTCTTGCGCATGACATGGGCAATCCGCCGTTCGGCCATTCGGGAGAGAAGGCCTTGTCGGAGTATTTCATGAACGGGGACGGAAGGCAGTACGAGGGCCATTGTACAAAAGAAGAGTGGTGCGACCTGATAAATTTTGAGGGAAATGCAAATGCCCTTCGTCTGCTGACACATCAGTTCAACGGAAGACGGCAAGGCGGATATGCCCTGACATATACCACAGTGGCCGGGATCATAAAATATCCGTGGGCATCGTGTTCAGGAGTTAAAAAAAAGAAGTACGGCTACTTCCAACCGGAAAAAGAGGTGTTCGAAAAAATTGTTGACGAGCTTGGGATAGAACCGGTGGATGCCGCAAAGAACATTTATGCCAGACATCCTTTGGTGTATCTGGTGGAAGCAGCTGACGATATCTGCTATCAGATAATGGATATTGAAGATGCGCACAAGCTCAGCATACTGTCTTATGACAAAACGGTTAGCTTGTTCATGAATTTTTTAACTGATGAGGAAAAAGCAGATGCCGGGTTTAAGAACGTGTTCATGGAAGTTACCGATAAAAATGAGCAGATAGCTTTTCTCAGGGCTAAAGTCATCGGCAAACTGGTGAATGAGAGCACGGACATCTATCTTGAAAATTACGACAGTATCATGGCCGGTACTTTTAATCAAAGTCTTATCGGAAACCTGAAAGGCAAATCGGCCAGGGCAATGGACATTGTTGCCGATACCGCATTCCACCGTGTTTACAAGCACCCCATGGTGGCAGAGGTAGAACTGAGCGGCTTCAGGATCCTTGGTACTTTGGTTGATGAGTTTACCAAAGCAGTACTCGACCCGGATATTCATTATTCAATAATGCTGCTGCCTTTCATGCCGGAGCAGTATGCGATTGGTAACGAAGAATCCGTTTACACAAAGATACGAACTGTCCTTGATTTTGTATCAGGGATGACAGACATTTATGCCCTTGAGCTTTACAAGAAACTTCAGGGAACAGGAATATCGACAATTTAAGCACATTAAAACGGAAAGCTTTAAAAATTTGTGCATGTAAAAAGATTAATCAGGGTTATTTTACTGTATTTGTAATCTTTTACATTATTTTTGCAGATTAAGAAACATAAATAAAAGTTCATCATACTATGGCAACTACAGCTGATTTTAGGAACGGGATGTGCATCGAGCATAACGGGCAATTATATTTTATTGTTCAGTTTCAGCATGTTAAACCAGGCAAAGGCCCTGCTTTCGTTCGTACAAAACTTAAGAATGTATCTACAGGACGGGTCATTGATAACACTTTCACTTCAGGAGTAAAAGTTAAGGAAGCACGTATTGAGCGCAGAAAGCATCAATTCCTTTACAATGACGACATGGGTTACCATTTCATGAATATGGAAACTTTCGATCAGGTATCTCTCAATAAAGAACTTGTTGAAACTCCGGATCTTTTAAAAGAAGGTATGGAAGTTGAGATCGTTTTTCATGCTGAGACAGAAACTCCGCTGATGGTGAATCTCCCTACACATGTTGTTTTCGAAGTGACTTACACCGAACCGGGAGTAAGAGGAGATACTTCTTCAACAAACTCATTGAAGCCTGCAACCATCGAAACAGGGGCAACTATCATGGTGCCGTTGTTCGTTAACACAGGAGATAAGATAAAGATAGATACCCGCGACAAGTCATATATCGAAAGGGTTAAATAGTAAAAGATTATCTTGACCCGATCCTAAAAAAGGATATTTTCATTTTATCTGTTTTTAAAGGGCAGATAAAATAATTTTCACTTGCGGATATAGTGAAAAAAGTGATATATTAGATTATATTTGATCTATTCCAATGGTTACAAAGACAAGCAAAC
The DNA here is from genome assembly GCA_027034005.1 of Marinilabiliaceae bacterium. Lineage (GTDB taxonomy): Bacteria > Bacteroidota > Bacteroidia > Bacteroidales > Marinilabiliaceae > JAADEM01. The sequence continues at coordinate 6,368 of JALVJU010000325.1, read as the reverse complement.
GTAAGATCCGAGTATACAAGGAGCGCCTGAACATAATCCTGGATATCCTACAGACTATGAACCAGGATCATTCCATTGAGGATCTCTTGTCTGAATTTGAAATACTCCTGCGTGAAGAGCTGAACGTTGGTAAAGTGCTTGTCTATACATATTCCAATAATGAATGGAAGAACATCCTCTTGTCTGGCGTGGAAGAGGAGGAGGTTTTTAAAATAGATGTCGAGAAGGATCTGCTGAAATATACCCAGATCGAAGAGTTCTCGGTTTCGACACCTCCACCATCAAATCTTGTGGGATTCGATTCCGTGATACCTCTTTTTTACAGGTACAAAGCGATTGGCTTTGTTCTGATAGGAGATGTGGAGGAAGAGAGGCAGGGCATCAGCCCTACCATCAAGCACCGCCAGCTGATACAGATCATTTCCAACCTGATAATCGTTTTTGTAGAGAACAAAAGGATGCAGAAAGAACTGCTTGAGCAGGAAGCCTTGAAAAAGGAGATGGAACTTGCATCCCGCATTCAGAACCAGCTTATCCCCGGAGAAGACCAGTTCCCGAAAAGCCATCAGATAACTATCAAGACCCTCTATCATCCTCACTATGGTGTTGGCGGCGATTACTACGATATCATTCAGCTTTCACGAAATACTATCGGCTTTTGCATTGCCGATGTTTCCGGTAAAGGCATAGCCGCTGCCATGCTGATGTCCAACTTTCAGGCCGTCATCCGGACACTTTTCACTGCCAGGGTCAACCTTAAGAAACTTGTTCACAAACTGAACTCCCGGGTAAATGAGAGTGCCAATAACGAGAAATTTATCACCATGTTCATCGGCCGCTACAATCTCCGTACACGCCGGTTGACCTATGTGAACGCAGGGCATCTCCCTCCTTTGTACTTCGATGACAAAAAAGGAGTTATCCACAGCCTTGATAAGGGTTGCATAGGGTTGGGTATGCTTGATTTTATTCCTACCATCGAGGTTGGGAAGGTAACTATTTCAAAGCATTCAAAGCTTATGGCTTTTACCGATGGCCTTGTGGAACATGAACAGGATGATAGGGTTGAATCCAATTCTACTCACATAGAAAAGATCATTGCCAATCGTAAATCGATAGTGACCAACATCGATGAGATACAAAGGTCGATAGAAGGCTACATTCGTAGTGATGCTATCTTCGACGATATATCTCTGATCGGCATTGAATTCCACAGATAAAGCTCCTTTTTTTTATCAACTGATCTTCAGTGTTGCATTGTCATGTGTTTTTTTGACGAATGGGCCAATTTAATACATAAAAGTCTTCTTTTGTTTTAAGCGGTAATGAAATTATGTTTTAATTTAGCATCAAGAATGATCATACTGACATATGATGAATGATTTCATTAAAAAGGGAAAACAACATCATATGCCTCGTGTTATTCTATACGCTATTTTTGGGACTAAATAGCTGCGTGTAGTTAAACATAAAAAACTAGCCTATGAAAACTTTTTTTACTTTTCTAAGTCTGTGGTTTGCACTGTCATATATCGGTGTGAACGCACAAAATGCTCCGGCTATCGATCAGCTGGATGATGCCAGCATGACAGAGGACGACCAGGCCATGACTATTAAGCTTACCGGAATGACCGATGGTGATGCAGGGACACAAACGTTATCTTTGCAGGCTGTTTCTGACAGGCCCGGTTTTTTCTCAACCCTGGAATTTGATCTTTCAAGCGGAACAGATACAAGCATTGTTTTTCAGCCCGCTGCAGACTCATGCGGGATAGCAAACATCACTGTTACCGTAACTGATCAGGAGAATCCTCCGCGAAGTACATCAATGACATTTGCTGTAGATGTGGCATGCGTGAACGATCCTCCTACTATCGATCAACATGACGATGTAACGGTAAATGAAGATCCTCCGGGTGGTGTAGTGCAGGTAACATTGACCGGTATTTCAGCTGGGCCGCCTAATGAACCGCAGGGACTTATGTGGGCACTCTATCCTGTTAACCAGGCGATGATAGACAGCATGAAGATGGACTATACAACAGGAGATGACACCGGTGTGTTAAATATTTATATCGCAAGGGACACATCAGGGACTTCAGATATAACTGTTTATCCGATTGATGAGAATGGCTTTATGTCAGTAAGCATGACATTTAACCTTATCGTCAATCCGGTGAATGACGCACCAACCCTGGATGCTATCAGCGATGTGACGATTGAGAATGATGAACAGCAGCATACAGTTGATTTGACCGGCATATCTGAGGGGGCTCCAAACGAAACGGGCCAAACCCTTACATTTACTGTAACAACAGACAATGATGCTCTTTTCGATGGAGGATTAACAGTTGACTATACAGAAGGAGATGCTTCGGGGCAGCTTAAGTTCACCCCTGCTGCCGGGGCTTCCGGAACGGCAAATGTTACCGTTACTCTTTCTGATGACGGGGGAACTGAGAACGGCGGAGTGGATGAGACAACCAGAGAATTTGCGATTAATATTACTACAACTGCCACAGGTGTACCTAAAGAGAATACCCAACAACTCGTGATTTATCCTAATCCGGTTACTGATGTTTTAAATATTTCAATACCTTACATTGCTGAAGGAACCGTATACGAAGTTTACTCATTTGCAGGTCAAAAAGTAACAAAGGGAAAAGCATACGGAAGTGAACTGAGAATACCGGTTACGGGACTTTCCTCAGGATGGTATCAGATAAAAGTTATTTCAGGAGATAATGTTTATACAGGTAAATTCCTTGTAAAATAGTTTTATCAAAATATATTTACCAGAAGAGAAAGCCGGTTTTTGCCGGCTTTTTTTTATTTTACGGAAATGAAAAGATTATTATTTCTGATTTTTATTGTAAACGGCTTTATTGTTTGTTTTCAGGCCAAAGCACAAGAAGGGGTTTTTATCGGTGGTAAGATCGGAACTGCTTTGCCTTTAAATCTTACGGGCAAAGATGATCTTGGTTTTGGCGATGTTGCTTCACCGGGAATACTTATAGGTATTAATGGATTGTGGATGTATGAAAAGCGGTTAAGCCTCGGTGCCGAACTAAACTATCAGTACAATCCTGCTGATTATGATTTCTGGGACATTGATCCCCAGTACGGAGACATTACAGCGCACTACCAGACTATATCGCTGCTTTTTAAAGGCGATTACTACTTTAGTCACAGGGACGTACGTCCATACCTTGGAATTGCTTTTGGCGGTTTTTATATTATTAACGATCTTACTTTTATCTCTTCATACGCCGGGACCGATAATGACAGGTCCGTGAGTTACAAGACGAACCTCATAAAACCGGGTTATGCCCCAGAGGCAGGAGTAGTTTTCCGGTTAAATAAAAAAACATTGCTTAATGTAAATTTAAAAATGATCCTGATACCGAACATTCCTGATCAGTATGAGGAGGTGTATGATGAGAACGGCTACGTCATAAAAGTCATCAACAAAAGTCCCCAGGCAAATCAAAATCACCTTCAGTTGTCGGTATCATTGCTTTTTGGAGTGTAATAGCTTATGTGAGTCAGAATGCATTTCTTGTCAAACAAGAACAGGGACACATTTAAGTCCCTGTTATATCATTGGTTAATTTATTTGACTTAATCAGTAACTTTCACTTCAAGGTTGTCGAAATAGCTCACTGCATCTGCTTTTGTCCAAAGGCCAACTTTGCCTGCTCCGGTAAATGTTGTGTCTTTCACTTTGTAAAGCTCTTTGCCGTTGAGGTAAACGGTGAAGATGTCGTTATTTACCACAAGCCTTAATGTGTTCCAGCCATGTCCAAGCTTGGGAACATCCATTCCGTAAGTCCTTCCTTTACCCATGAGTGGCAGATCGGCCCTAACACCTTTTTCCACTTTGTAAAGAACAACATTGTCTTCGAGGGGGTTTTCACGTACAACGTAGTAGTTGTTTGCATCTTTAAATCTCCATACAAAGCCGCCTCCCTGGTCTTTATGCCCGGCTACTCCTTTTATCCTGACTTTCAGTTCCACATTCTTTGCCTCTAAGTTGTTGTACACAACTTCGTTGAAGTGATAGTTCGGATTGTCGCTTGACAGTTGTGCCATAACCTTGTTCCCTTTATCGTCAACTATCTTCCACTCTGTCTCCAATTTTTTCCCGGTGGCATACTGGCTCCAGTCGTCCGGAAGTTTGCCTGTTTCATAGTTCTCGAAATCAAAGGTCTTGACTGTTCCTGTTGGTGCAGGAGCCGGGGCCTGTTTAACTTCCGGTTGAGCCTTAGTGCCTGCATTCTTTTTTTTTGTTTTTGCCTGTCCACATCCGACAAGGATGATGAAGGACAGGAAAATAATGCTTAATGTTTTCATAATAAAATGTTTTAAAGGTTAGAACTAAATGTATAATTCAAACGGAATTGTTTTTCTAATTGCACATATAGGTTCTTGCAGAATGTTTTAATATCGCCACCTACGGGGCTTAATGTTCTGTATTTTATCTATTGCTACCATAATTTTGTCCTTACGGGACTTCCGAGACCTCTTCGTTTTCTCTTATGCTATCATCAAAATCCCGTTAGGGATGACATTATGGCAGAAACAATGAATCGATTGTCGCAAAGTGCCATAGGTACGATATTAAAATCGTTATCAACATATCAATGCGCTTCTAGCCAGTTCTTTCCCGTACCCATATCCACCGAAAGCGGAACCGAAAGCTCACATGCCGTCTCCATCTCTTTTTTTACAATTTTTTCCACCTCTTTCAATTCACTCTTTAGCACATTGAAATTAAGTTCATCATGCACCTGTAATATCATTTTTGATGATATCTTTTTCTTTTCAAAATGTTTTTGAACGGCTACCATTGCCATTTTAATTATGTCTGCAGCAGTACCTTGAATAGGTGCATTTATAGCATTTCTTTCAGCCATGCCACGAACCACGCCGTTCCGTGAATTGATATCTGGAAGGTACCTGCGGCGGCCGAACAGGGTTTCTACATATCCCTGTTCCCTGGCTTTTTTTATGCTCTCATCCATAAACTTGCGTACACCGGGGAAGTTCTCAAAATAACCTTCGATTATCTCTTTTGCCTCCGAGCGGGGTATGTTCAGTCGTTCTGCCAGGCCGAATGCAGATATTCCGTAGATGATGCCGAAATTGGCAGTCTTTGCCTTTCGCCTCATGTCTGAGTCAACCTTATCTAAAGGTACTTTAAATATTTTGGCAGCAGTGGCCTTGTGTATATCCTCGCCATTGCGGAATGCTGTGATGAGGTGTTCATCTCCGCTGAAGTGAGCCATCAATCTCAACTCTACCTGTGAGTAGTCGGCGGAAAGGAAGAGATGGTCGTCATCTGAAGCGGTAAAGGCCTTCCGTATCTCACGGCCCGCTTCATCCCGGATTGGGATATTTTGCAGGTTGGGATTGGTACTGCTCAGGCGGCCTGTCACCACTACCGTTTGGTTATACGACGTATGCAGCTTGCCTGTTTTTGGGTTTATCAGTTTTGGCAATGCTTCCACATAAGTATTCAGCAGTTTTTTCAGTCCGCGGTATTCAAGTATTGCAGGAATTATCTCATGTTTGTTCTTAAGTTTTTGCAGGATATCTTCGCCGGTACTGTATTGTCCCGATTTTGTCTTTTTCGCTTTATCATCGATCTTAAGCACATCGAAAAGTATCTCTCCAACCTGTTTCGGACTGGCAATGTTAAAACTGCGGCCTGCCATGTTGTAGATCTTCTCTTCAAGTGCAGCGATGTCTTTTTTAAGAACTTCAGCATAGCTGTTCAGCGCATCCACATCAAGTGTGACACCTTCGAACTCCATGCCAGCAAGAACATTTACGAGGGGCATCTCAACATTGTAAAACAGGTCTTTGACCTCACTTTTTTCAAGCTCTTTTTTGAAAATACGAGAAAGTTGAAAAGTTATGTCTGCATCTTCGGCAGCATACTCTTTGACCGTTTCCGGATCGACATTTCTCATGCTTCCCTGGCTTTTCCCTTTCTTGCCTATCAGCGATTCGATTGAAACAGGAGTGTAGTTCAGGTATGTCTCGGCCATGAAATCCATGTTGTTCTTCAGTCCGGGATGCAGAAGGTGATGTGCCACCATGGTGTCGAACAGATTCCCCTTCACATTTATGCCGTAATTTCGCAAAACAAGAATATCATACTTGATGTTCTGTCCTATCTTTTGCAATGAACTGTCTTCAAAGATCAGCTTAAAACTGTTGACAAGCCTCTGTGCTTTCTCTTTGTCAGTCGGTACAGGTACGTAGTATGCCACGCCCTCTTCCCAACTGAAAGACATCCCGACGAGCTCGGCATCCATCGCGTTCAAGGATGTTGTTTCAGTGTCAAAGCAAAACTCTTTCTG